>DASRDP010000085.1 GCA_035652535.1 Chloroflexota bacterium | reverse complement strand
GGCGACGAGGGGAACTGAGACGGGCCGGGGGCGCTCCGCCGTTGTTTCCGTCGCGCGTGGCCTGCTAGATTGTTGCCGGAGTTCGCCCGAGAGGATCCGTCGGGTCGGATCCGGGAGAGGAGTTGGTCCATGGAGCCGACGAGCGCGCCCAGCGCAGCACTGCCAATCGAGCCGCTTACCCCGGAACGGCTGCGTTGGCGATGCGATCCCGATTCGCTCCCGTTTGAGACGACAGCCGAGGTGCCCCCGCTCGATCACACCGTCGGCCAGGATCGCGGGGTATCGGCGCTCGAGTTCGGCCTCGAGCAGCGCGTAGACGGTTACAACGTCTATGTCGCCGGCCCGGTTGGCTCCGGCCGAATGACCACCGTGCGCACGTTGGTCGAAAGGCTCGCGGCGTCGCAGCCCCCGCCGGACGAATGGTGCTACGCGCGCAACTTCGCCGACCCCTATCGCCCGAAAACCATTCGGGTTCCCCAGGGCAAGGGAGCGGAGCTAGCTCGCGACATGGACGCCCTCGTGGACAGCTGCCGACGCGAGATTCGGCGGGCGTTCGAGAGCGAGCAATATCCCCAGCGGCGCACTCGGACCCTCCACGAATTCGAGCGCCAGCGGGACGCGATCATCGATGCGCTGCGACCGTATGCCCAGCGGCTGGGATTCATGATCGAGCTGGGCCCGACCGGCATCGCGGCGATCCCCGCGATCAGTCCAGGGGTTCCGATGAGCCCGGAGGCGTTCAACCTCCTACCCGAAGAGAAGAAGATGGCGATCCAATCCCAGGGCCAGCAGCTCCAGGGCAGGATCGATGAGGCCCTGGGCGCGCTGCACCGTCTGGACCGGGAGGCCCACGAGGCCCTCCATCGACTCGACCAGGAGGTTGCGCTCGCCGCGGTAGCGCAGGTCTTCGAGCACATGCGCGCGAAGTGGAAGGACCAGCCAGAGGTCTTGAAGCATCTCGATGAGACGCGCCAGGACCTCATCGACTTTCTCGACGCATTCCGCGCCACCGACCAGGACCACGAGGGTCGGACGGGGGCCAGGCCGGCGCATCATCGGTACGGCGTCAACCTGCTTGTGCCCAATCCCTCTCCCCAGGGCGCGCCCGTCGTCTTTGAACCGAATCCGACCTACTACAACCTCGTGGGACGGATCGACTACGAGATGACCGGGGGCGGAATGTACACGGACTTCTCCCTCATCAAACCAGGGGCGCTGCATCGGGCCAACGGCGGATTTCTCATCCTGCAGGCCCGCGACCTCCTGAGTAACCCCTTCTCGTGGGAGGCGTTGAAGCGCGCCCTCCGCGACCGCCAGGTCCGCACTGAGAACCTGAGCGAGCAGCTCAGCTTCGTCCCTACGACGTCGCTGAAGCCCGAGCCTATCCCTCTGCAGGTCAAGGTCATCCTCATCGGCGACCCGACCACGTATCGACTGCTCTACCGACTCGACGTGGAGTTTCGAACGCTCTTCAAAGTCAAGGCAGAGTTCAGCCCGGTCATGGATCTCTCGGTCGAGACGCAGTCCGCGTATGCCGCCTTCGTGAGCAGCCGCGTGCGAGCGCTCAAGCTTCTGCCGTTCCGAAAGGACGCCGTGGCGCGGATCCTGGAGCAGGGAGCGCGCCTCGTGGAGCACCAGTCGCGACTGACGACGCGCTTTGAAGCGATCGACGAGATCGTCGTCGAGGCGGACGCGTGGGCGCGGCGCGTCGGAGCAGACAACGTGCTGGCCGAGCACGTCGAGCGCGCCCTGAAGGAGCGAGATTATCGCGTCAGCCTCGTCGAAGAAGAGATGCAGCGGATGATCGGCGAAGGGACCATCGTCATCGACACGGAGTCGCATGTCGTTGGTCAAATCAACGGGCTCTCGGTCTTCATGCTCGACGATTACGAGTTCGCTCGGCCGACGCGAATCACCGCGCAGACCGGGATGGGGGCGGATGGGATCGTAGACATCCAGCGGGAGATCAAGCTCTCCGGCCCGACGCACAGCAAGGGCGTTCTCATCCTGACGGGCTACATGACGGGCACGTACGCACGAGACCACCCGCTGGCCTTTTCCGCCCGCTTATCCTTCGAACAGGTCTACGATGAGGTTGAAGGCGACAGCGCCTCCAGCGCGGAGCTGTACGCGCTACTGTCCAGCCTTGCTGAGCTTCCGATTCGCCAGGACATCGCCGTCACCGGGTCGGTGAACCAGCGGGGAGAGGTCCAGGCCGTGGGAGGGGTGACGACGAAGGTCGAGGGTTTCTACGAGGTCTGCAAGGCTCGGGGTCTCAACGGGCGGCAGGGAGTCATCATCCCGGAGGCCAACGTGCGGCATCTCATGCTCAAGCAAGAAGTCGTGGACGCCGTCGCCAAGAAGCAGTTCAACGTCTGGGCTGTTCGGACCATCGATCAGGGGTTGGAGATCCTCACCGGCATCCCGGCGGGGGCGCGCGAGGCAACGGGTTACGTCCCGCCCGACAGCGCCCATGCCCGGGTCGAGGCGAAGCTGGTAAGTCTGGCCGAGGGGCTCGCGGCGTTTCGCGGGCGCGACGGCGCCGGCGACGGGCACGTGCTCGGCTCGCGCGCCGGGCAGTCCGCCGACTCCGAATGACGACCCGACGAGCCAGCACCATCGTGAAACACCCGGTCCGTCCGTCTGGGGCGGCGCATTCGTGCTAGCGATGGTCCTGGACCAGCCGCGCGCTCCGCTCCGCGCGGCCGACGTGCCGGTCCCCGAGCCCCAGCAAGGCCAGATTTTGGTCCGCGTCCGGGCATGCGGCGTGTGCCGCACTGACCTGCACGTGGTCGATGGCGAGCTGCCAAACCCCGTCCTCCCGCTGATCCCCGGCCATGAGATCGTTGGCACGGTCGAGCGGGTTGGACCGGGGAGTGGAGGTTTCGCGCTCGGGGACCGCGTTGGCATCCCATGGCTCGGATTCACCTGCGGCGTCTGCGCGTTCTGTCGCACTGGACGCGAGAACCTGTGCGACCGCGCGCGCTTCACCGGATACACGGCGAACGGCGGGTACGCGGAATTCGCCGTCGCCGATCATCGCTTCTGTTTCCGCATTCCCGACGCGTACGCGGACGCATCAGCGGCGCCGCTCCTCTGCGCCGGGCTCATCGGATACCGATCGCTGGCCAAGACCGGCGACGGGCGACGGCTGGGGATCTACGGGTTTGGCGCCGCTGCCCACATCATCGCCCAAGTCGCCGCTCAGCAAGGACGGGAAGTGTTCGCCTTCACCCGCCCGGGCGATGCCGATGGCCAGCGCTTCGCGCGGTCCATCGGCGCGGCGTGGGCGGGCGACTCGACAGCGCTCTCGCCGGCGCCGCTCGACGCGGCGATCATCTTCGCGCCCGTCGGCGCGCTCGTACCACAGGCTCTCCGGTGCGTCGCGAAGGGCGGGGTCGTCGTCTGCGCGGGAATCCACATGAGCGATATCCCGAGCTTCCCGTATGCGTGGCTGTGGGGCGAACGGACGATCTGTTCCGTGGCCAACCTCACGCGGCGGGACGGCATCGAGTTCCTCGACATCGCCGGGCGCATGCCGATTCGAACCGCTGTCGAACCTTTCTCGCTCCGGGAAGCCAACGAGGCCCTGAGGCGACTGCGCGCGGGCGAGATCACCGGCGCGGCGGTTCTCATTCCACCCGACGGATCGTCGCCCTAGCCCGACCGGCCGGCCGGGTGGCCCGGGGGCTGGCGAGAGGCACCGTATAATGCCCACGGCGTGTCACGCGCCGAGTCTTCCCGCTGGCAGCTCGCGCCCCCGGAGGACCATCCTGACCGCTCTCAGCGCCGGCGCCAACGGCCTGGCTTTCGGCATCTTCGACTGGATCGACGAGGCGCGTCCGACGCCCCTCGCCGATCAGTACGAACAACGCCTCAGGATGCTGGAGTATGCGGACGCGGCCGGGTTTTGGTGCTACCATCTCGCGGAGCACCACGGCACGCCGCTCTCGATGTCGCCCTCCCCGCACCTCTTCCTGGCGGCGGCCTCGCAGCACACGCGGCACATCAGGCTCGGCCCCCTGGTCACATTGCTGCCCCTCTATAGTCCAATTCGCGTGATCGAAGAGATCTGCATGCTGGACCATTTGTCCCGTGGTCGGATCGAGCTTGGCGTGGGGCGCGGCGTCGTGCCGGCGGAGCTGGCCCAATACAACGTTCGCGGTGAAGAATCGCGGGCCATATTCCTCGAGGCGCTCGACGTCGTCGTGCAAGGCCTGCGCGACGGTCACGTCGCGCACGAAGGACCGCACTACCGCTTCCCGAACGCCATCGTCCCCCTCCGCCCGCTGCAGAGACCGTATCCGCCCCTCTGGTACCCCACCAGCAACCCGGACTCCGTGGAATGGATCGCAAGCCATGGCTTCAACACGATGTTCGGTTTCACGCTGCCCACCTTGGAGCAAACGGTCACCCAGCTCGCTCGTCATCGCCGCATCCTCGACGCCCATCGCAGCGATCCCAATCGATTGAACGGCCACGTCGCCGCCCCGATGTGTGGGCTTGCTCGCCACGTCTACGTCGCGGAGAGCGACCGGCGCGCTGAAGAAGAAGCGCGCGGCGCGTACGTGGAGTTCCGAGAGAACTTCCTGTCCCGGCCACCGGTCCCCGGGGCGCTTCCGGAGGCAATTCACGCGATGCGTCGCGAGAACTGGGAGCAGTTCGTCGAGCAGGGCGGAATCTTTGTGGGATCGCCCGAGACCGTGCGCCGCGGCATTCAACAATACCTCGACGCGACGTCCATCTCCTACTTCGTTGGCGTGTTCGCCTTTGGAAACCTGTCCCTCGAACGGATCCTCACGTCGATGCGCCTGTTCGTGGAGCAGGTCGCGCCGGCGCTAACGACTCCCGTCAGTAGCGGTCAGGGAGCGACAGCCGGCGGGTAGATCTCGGCTCCCCTCCCGCTCCATCGGGCAGGCTCATTGCCGCCCCGCGGCGGCATCCACCCCACCCGCAAGACGCGTACGAAACCGCCTTTCTGGATGAGTGCGCCCAAGACGGCCGCGGTCTAAGCTCAATCCACGCGAAATCACCGGCCTCTGTCCCAAGCCACCGTCCGGAGGGCACGATGAGCGCGACCAAGCCCCGAGATCTCTTCCGCGAGCACGCCGACATCGGCCGACATCACGAGATCTACCTATCCGACCCGCGACGGACCGCGCCCGAGCGCATTCGCACGATCCTCCGCCACCCGATTGCTCCCGGACGCGCCGCGTAACTCGGGCAACACCGTGTACGAAAGGGGGTCATGATGAACCAGCAGACCGCACCGCCGACACGGGCATCGGCCACCAAGCCGAGGCGCGGGCGCGCGCTCGATCTCACCGCGTTTCGCTCGGTCCTTGAGCAGGAGCGGGACCGGCTCCTGAGGGAGGCAGCCGCGCTCACGGCCGACGAACAGGCCCTTTCGAGCGCACAGCAGGCCGAAGGAGGAATCGCCGGAGACTCCGCTGATGTGGCGAGCGACGTGGCCGAGATCGCGCTCGATCGAGCCCTGGAGCAAACGACGCGAAGCCGCGCCGCGGACGTCGAAGCTGCGCTGCAGCGAATCGACCGTGGCGTGTACGGTATGTGTGAGGATTGCGGTCACGCCATCGATCCGGCGCGACTCCGGGCGCTTCCCTCCGCGCGCCGGTGCCTCGCATGTCAGGAGCGGATGGAGCGCCGCGGAAGGCCTCAGCGATCTTGAGCGGGCCGCGGTGGATGGCCCGCGGCGGCACACCGCATGACGTGTCAATCGCGAGCCCAGCGTGAAGGAGATGGCCGAGAAGCCGCCTGGCATCGTCTGCTACGAAGTCGAGCCCTGGGAGGAGGCGTATCTCCGCGACGGGCTATCGGATTCTGATGTTCGGACGACCGAGGAGGCCCTGTCGCCGCATACCGTGGGTCTTGCCGACGGCGCGGAGATCGTCTCTGTCTTCATCCATTCCCGCGTGGGCGCGTCCGTGCTTCAGCAGGCGCCGTCAGTGCGCTTCATCGCCACTCGCTCCACAGGCTTCGATCACATCGATCTGAACCTCTGTGGCGAGCGCGGCATCGTCGTCAGCAACGTGCCAACCTATGGTGAGAACACGGTCGCGGAGCACACCTTTGGACTGATCCTCTCTTTGTCCCGCAAGATTCACCAGGCGTACGTGCGGACGACGCGCGGGGACTTCTCCATCAGCGGCCTACGGGGCTTCGACCTCAAAGGGCGCACCCTCGGCGTCGTGGGCACGGGCCACATCGGCTTGCACGTCATCCGAATAGCCCGCGGCTTTGGAATGCAGGTCCTCGCCTACGACACAAGACAAGACGCCCTCATCGCGGAGGTCCTCGGCTTCTCGTACGCGCCGCTCACGCGCCTGCTGGAAGAATCTGACATCGTCTCGCTCCACGTTCCCTATCTTCCCAGCACGCATCACTTCATGGACCGCGACCGACTCGCTCAAATGAAGCGGGGGAGCCTTCTCGTGAACACCGCGCGCGGCGGCCTGGTCGATACCGAGGCGCTCCTGTGGGCGCTGGACGAAGGGATCCTCGCGGGCGCGGGCTTGGACGTGATCGAGGGAGAGGAGCTGATCGCGGAGGAGCGCTTGCTGCTAGAGCCCGGCGTGGCGACGGACCAACTCCAAGCCGCCATTCGCGGGCACGTGCTCCTCCGGCGTGACAACGTCGTCATTACGCCCCACAACGCGTTCAACTCCGACGAGGCGCTGCGCCGCATTCTCGATACGACCATCGAAAACATTCACGCGTTCCTTCGGGGCACGCCGGCGAATGTGGTGAGCGCCTGATTCAAGGGCCGCGAGCAGCATATCGACCATCGCGTGAGAGGGGGCGCCTACCCGGTTGGGTAGGCGCCCCCTCTCACCTTTCATTGGGTCTTCGCACCACCCCTTCGCTCGTGGCGCGCGATTCCGTCCCATCTCTATGCTGGTCGTAGCGCTGGTGCCAGGGCGGCGTTGCTTCCCAGGCCAAATGCGCGGACATCCCGTCCGACAGGCGATCCGGACACCGGATCGTCGGAAAGGAAGCCGAGATGAACGTCGCCGAATCCCCCACGCTCGAGTCCATTCGCACCCGCATCGAGCACGAGCTCCCGGTCGATGCTTTTGGACACGCCCTGCGCACCGCGCAGCTCGCGCGAACCCTTGCTAGCGCCCACGGAGTCGACGAGGACCGCGCGGAATTGGCAGCGCTGGTCCACGATATCGCGGATGGACTGTCGGATGGTGAGCTTCTCCGGCTCGCCGACCAATTCCAGATTCCCATAAGCCTGACGGAGGCGCGGGTGCCCAAGCTCCTCCACGCGGCGGTCGGCGCGGAGATCCTCCGCCGCGACTGGGGCATCACAGACGAGGAGATCCTCGACGCCGTGCGCGACCACACGACCGGCGGGCCACATATGAGCCGGCTGGCCAAGGTGCTCTTCCTCGCGGACAAGATCGAGCCAGCACGCGACCGTCACTACGGAGGACTCGATCCCGTCCGGGAGCTGGCAATGCGAAGCCTCGACGAGGCGATCCTCCGCCTCTACGGTTGGCGCATGGACCAGCTTGCGGCGACCGGCGGCCCCGTGGACGAGCGCTTCATCGCCGCACGAAATCGATTGATCGACCAGTCTCTCGCCTCACGACGCTAGCCGCGCGTGACCGTTGGACGGGCGCGAAGATCCAGGAGACGTCAATGAGAGAGGCTGCAACACCCGGCGATGATCCCCCCGACTGACCCCCCCGAGTTCCTGAATATCGGGATCAGGAACCATCGCGACACAGCTCCCGACAGTCCGTTGTGAGAACAAGATTGGAGGAATCCGATGCGCACGCCGAAAATCGCGTCATTTTTCGCGGCACTGTTGATCCTCGCCGCCCTGACCTCGCAGGCATTTGCCGCCTCAGGCGGCGAGGCCCAGCCGTCCCCCTCGGACGCCGCCATAGCCACTTCGCCGACAGCCGACGGCTCGTTGGCATCGCCAGGTGACACCGACCCGACCGTCCACGCGGCGCAGTACTACGGGTACTACCCGTACGGCTACTCGCCCTACGCCTACTACGACTACTACTACTATCCCTCCTACTACTCCAGCTATTACCCCTACTACTCCTACAGCTCATACCCGTACTACGCCTACGGCAGCTATCCGTACTACTACCCATCGAGCTGGTACTACTACAACTACCCGCTGAACTGGTACACCGCGCGCTACTATGCGTATCCCTTTACCTACTACTCGTATCCATCCTACCGGTACTCGTACCCGTGGTGGTACTACTAGGAGGTCCGCGGAAAGGTGGCGGCGCCCCGAGCCTCCGCTCTGAGGCGCCGCCAGGAGTGTGACGCATGACAAGAATTCGAGTTCCGCACCCGCACCTGCTCCCCCTCGTCCTCGGCCTCGCCCTCGCGACGGCGATCGTGGTCCCCTCGGCCTATGCCTTCGACGCCCGAAGCGGCGAGGAGATCACCATTGGTCCGGACTCGGTGGTTGACGACGATCTGTACGTCGCCGCGAGGAGCGTGACCATCGACGGCGTCGTCCGAGGGGACGTGCTGGCCGCCGGTCAGACCGTCATCGTGAACGGCACGGTCGAGGGGACCCTCATGGCCGCCGGTCAGACCGTCATCGTGAACGGCACGGTCCGCGACACCGCGCGCGTCGCGGCCCAGGGGGTGCAGATCGGCAGCACGGCCCGGGTCGGCCGCGACCTCATGTTTCTCGGCTACAGCCTCGAAACCCTCCCCGGGAGCGCCATCGGCCGCGACGTGCTCATTGGCGGCTCGCAGGCGATGCTCGCCGGGACCGTCGACCGCGACGTGCGCGGAGGCATGGCGGGCCTGGCCGTCCTCGGACAGGTCGGGCGAAACGTGGAGGTCTCCGTGGGCGCGAGCGATGCGCGCGAGCCCGTCACGATCACCTCGCCCCCGCCCTCGATCGTCATTCCCAACGTTCCGGCGGGGCTCGCGGTCGAACCCGGTGCGCACATCGGTGGCAGTCTGAGCTATACCTCGACCCGCGAGTTCCCGGTGTACGGCGCCGTCGAACAGGGCACGCACTGGACGGCGCAGCAACCGGCTTCGCCGCCACAGCGCACCTTCGGGGACGCGGTGGCGGATACCGTGCGCCGTCTGATCGCCATCGCCATCGCCGGCCTGCTTCTGCTCTGGCTCGCGCCGAGATGGACTGAGCAGATGGCTGCGACGATCTCGGCGCGGCCGCTCCCGAGCATCGGATGGGGCATCGTCGCGTCGTTCGGGGCACTGGGGGTCGCCATCGGCATCTGCCTGGGCACGATGGCGCTGGCCATCGCGTTCGGTGTCATCACGTTGCCCGCCCTCGCCGGCCTCAGCCTGGTGGTCGGCTTTCTCGCGGAGGCAGCGCTCCTCGTCTCGCTGAGCGTCTTTGCGTTGCTGGTGTCGCAGGCGGTCGTCAGCTTCCTCGGCGGGAAGCTCCTGCTCGATCGGATGGAAGCGCCATGGGCGAAGGGCCGCGTGGCCACACTGCTGGTCGGACTGGTCATCTTCGTGCTCATCACGACGATTCCCATCCTTGGCGGAATCATCGCCGCCATCGCCGCGCTGGCCGCGCTCGGGGCGGCCTGGCTATGGGTGCGCGACCGTCGCGCCCCCGCGCCCGCGCTCACACGCGTAGAGCCAGGGACCGCCGCTGCATAAGCAACGCTGGCGTCGCGTGCGGACGCCCGGGACGGGCACACCGGCGCGCGACGCCAGCGTGCGCTCTCCCGCACACCGATCACTCCGGACTGTGCAGAAGCTCCCAGAGGGAATCACGGGCGGCGCGCGCCGCGTGCACGTCGATGCCGAAAGAGCTGAGGACCCGATATCCGATGCCCTCCCGTACACGAAGCACCGCAAGGAGCAGGTGCTCCGTCCCAATCGGGTAGGTTGGGCTAAAGAGGTCCGCTTCATCGACGCTGATTGCCAGCGCGTTCGCGGCGGCTCGCGTGTGCGGGACGCCGCCCACATCGACCACCGCATCGTCCGACGATGGATCCCGCCTGCTGTGCAAGAGGACGAATTGCGTCACGGCGTAGGCGTGAGGAAGATCGAGGCGCAGGTTTCCCAGAATCAGACCGCCGGCACAGGCGTCCTCCTTCAGGACGCCCAGCAGGATGTGCCCGGTCGTGAGGCCCGGCCGCCGATTCTCCGACAGGTGGTACTGCTCGACAGCATGGTCCCACGCTTTTCGAGCACATCGCCCCATCCGTTCCAGGGCCATCACCGAACCTCCTCAGCGCAACGCGAACTCGGTCCCGAGACCGCGCTGGCGCGCCAGATCATAAGCGCGCGCCGCGAGCGCGGCATCGCCGAGGCCGCCCCGCGATTCGCGAAATACGTTGATATCGTTCGGTCCACTGCGCGGGGCGACGTCTCCACGCACGATCGTGCCGAGGGCGACGATGGCCGCCGGTGAGAGGGTTCCGTCCCGCAGCAATTCGGAGATCGGTCCGCCGGTCACACGGCCCGGCGTGTCCGTCGGGGCGGCGCTCGCAATCTCCTGCTGCGGGCTGGCCGCCACGAACTGGTCCGCGCGCTCGTAGACGGAGCGGTCGAGCTCGAAATTCAGTCCGGCGCTGCTGACGTGGGTACCGGGCCGCAGCCACTCGTACCGCACCAGCGGCTCCCGAGCGTTCGTTCCTGCCGCAACGACGTCCGCATCCCGAACGGCAGCCTCCGCCGCGTCGGCCGGCGCAACGGAAATTCCGAATTCGGCGCTGGCAGATTCGGCAAATGCCCGTCGATGCTCGGGACTCCGACTGTAGACTCGGACGTCGTCGATGGGACGAACGGCGCAGAGCCCACGGAGCATTGCGTGGGCAACCGTCCCGCTGCCAATCAGCGCGAGTCGATGCGCGTCTTCGCGGGCGAGGTACTGTGCCGCCGTGGCGACGCTCGCCGCGAGCCGCAAGTCGCCGGTCGGTAAGTCCATGATGGCCAACGCCTCGCTCGTGTCGGCGTCAAATACCAGGGCCAGCTCGCCCGCGCGAATCCCGAAACGCCCCAGCCCGAACAGGCCGCCGCCAACGACGCGGACGATGCGTCGGGACCAGCCGTTTCCTCCGAATGGCGGCATGCGCACGACGGTCCCAGCCGCATCCTCTTGCGCCACAGCCTTGGTCACGTCGATCGCCTGCGGGAGGTCGAGCAATGGCTCGACCTCGTCACGCCGAAGCATCAACACCACTCGGAGACTCCTTCCCCGTCAGAGCCTACGCGACTCGCGTCTTCGACGTTTCGGGGATGAGGGTAACCAGCAGCAGCGCAGTGATCAACCCAGCAGTGGCGACGAAGATGAAGGACGACCCATACCCGGTGTGGTCCGCGAGGATGGCGAAGACAATGGGGCTGATGGACGTTCCCACCTGACCGGTAAAGCGCCACAGGCCGAGGAACAGGCCACGCGCCTCCGGCGGCGCCACGTCCGTTCCGACCGTCTGGATGGAGCCGCCAGTCAGTCCCTGGGCAGCGACGGTGGCAAGAAACACCACGACGTACCACGAGAACGGGAGGTGCAGGAACGCCGTGCCGGCGAGCATGAGCATCGTTATGGTCACGGCGGAAAAGCCCGGCACCATCGTGACCTTCCGCCCAAATCGGTCCATCAACCAGCCGGCGATGAATCCAATGGGAAGCGTCGTGACGCTCGCGGCCGTAGCCAGGATACCGATCGTCTGCGCGTCGAGATCGTAGGCGAACGCGGCGTAGAGATGGAGCATGTCGGCGAAGATTGGACCGCGCGCGATAGCGGAAAAGAACGCGATGCCAAAGAAGGCGAGGCGTGGGATAACGATGTTCCAAAAGGAGATGCCCAGGTGCGGCGCGCGTCCGTCGCCGACGCTCGCGCGCCGTGGCGGCGCATCCTCCTGCAGCCGCAGCGTCGGCACGAGCGCCAGCAAGGCCAGCACGGCGTAGGCGAGGAACGCGCTTCGCGGGCCAAACGCCGCGGCGATGAACCCGCCGACGAGCGGACCGGAGAGCCGGCCGACGTTGTCCATGCCGTACATCCAGCTTACCTGCCGGCCTCGTTGACCCGCGCCCGCGTTGTGAGAGATACCCGCCAGCCGCGCCAGGAGCCACATCTGCGCGGCCCAGCCATCGACGAAGCGATAGAACAGCAGCTCCGGAAACGATTGGGCCATCGCGGTCAGGAGCGCCATCACGGCGGTGAGGATCGGGCCCGCGATCATGATGGGGCGCCTCCCGACGCGGTCCACGAGCCACCCCGTCGGGAGGCTACCGGCCAAACCGCCGATCAGAAACGCCGTGACGACTCCGCTCGCCACGCCAAAGGGCACGTCGAACGACCGCGCGAGCACGGGAATCGCGGGCAGCGCGATGCCCGTGCCAAGGGCCAGCAGCATGGCCGGGAGATAAATCGTCGCAAAGGAGCTCCAGGAGAGGGCGCGCGCCTCGGACGGGGGCCGCGCTGACGGGATCGAACCGTGAACGGTCGTGGGAGCGCTCACGGCGCCTCCCGGTCGGGTCGGTCGCGCACGGGCGGCGAAGCCGCTGCGGAGATCATCTCGGATCGGTCCTCATTCCCGGACGCGATGGTCCTTCAAAGCGCAATGCGCCGCGGATAGCTCGCGGACCCTCGCGTGGGCGCATGGCAGCGGAGTTTTCACAAGTTGGACGAGGGAATTATGCCTGTCCATGGGACAGACGCGCACCAGCGCTCGTCAGCGCTGTTCCATACGGGGTGTATCATGACCCCACTCTCGATGTGAGGTTCCACGGATGGCACGGATTCGCCACGTCGCATTCATCGTCGACGAGCCCAAAAAACTCTACGACTATTACCATCGCCTCTTCGGCGTCGAGCAGGTGCGCACCAGCCCGTCGGGCTCGATCCACGTGGTCGATCCGCTCTTCAACCTCGCGTTCCTCCAGCACATCACCTCGGAGTCGGAGGTCGTCAACACCCACCGCGCGGACGGGGCCGAGGCGAACCAAACGCTGGGCATCAACCATTTCGGGTTCATCGTCGATCAGCTCGACGAGGTCCTCCAACGGCTCCCGGCGAACGTCAAGCGAGGTGAGAGCCCGCAGAACGGACGCCCCGCGGAGATGCGAGTCGTGGATCCCTGGGGCAACAACTTCGACCTCTCGTCGCGAGGATTCCTGGGCCGTGAGGAGAACCGATTACCCGGCGTTCGGCACGTGGTGCTCCAGGCCGCGGATCCGGTCGAAGCTGCGCGCTTCTACCACTCAGTGCTCGATCTGAAAGAGGTGCGACGCACCGAAGACGGGGGCGCTCTCCTGACCGACGGCGAGGTGACCCTGGCCGTCACCCCTCGCCGATGGGTCGAGCGGCCGGGCATCCAGTACGTCGGGATCCGGGTGGACGACTGGGGCGATCTCGAGGCCCGCTTCGAAGAGTTCGGCGCCGACTTGCCCGCCCCGCGCGCGGGCGAGCACGAGGTGCGACTCCGGGATCCCGAGGGCAATCTCTACGCCGTGTCCCCGCGCGGCTGGCTCGAGTGACGCGGCTCAACCCGGCCGCGCACATTGCCCGGCGGCGGCCACCTCAGTCGGCCACGATCGGGCCTCGGTCCGACGACCAGGGCGCGTAGGGCGCCAGGGTGAGATTCGCGAGGGTCAACAGCGGCGTGTCGTAGTTGACGCGCCAGCCGGCAAAGTCGCGCCATGCCTGATCTCGGTCGGCGTTGATCGGCACGCCGCTCCCCGCGAGCCGGTCGAGCGCCTCGTCGAACTCGCGTCGACTGACGCTGATGGGGTCACCCGGCTTCGGGTCTCGATGGTACGGCAGACCGAAGTAGTCCGCGATGTGGCGCAGAGCAATGTAGCCAGCTCGGATGCACAGGTCCGCCTGAGCATCGCGCGGGACGGCGATTGACGACGCCACGAGCGACGCCGCGTCCAGGACCGTTCCAGCAGCGGTGATCCACGAATGCTCCGAACGGGGCGAGCGAAAAAAGACGAGCGCGGGTAGCGACGTGTGCGTCTCCTCCAGCTCCGCGAACCACTGCTCCCAGTTTGACCAGAGGGTGTGGAGGTAATCGAATCGCCGGAGCCGATGGTAGCGTTGGATGAGCTCGACCGCGCTCGGCGGCGATCCGGCCCGGACTTCGAGCAGCGTCACCGCCGACTCCCGGCGGGAGAACGCCCCGTACATCGCGGGAAGGTACGAGATCAAGAGGGCAACCAAGATTAACCCGATCGCGGCCTCGGTGAAGGAGAGGACGAGGACGCTGTGCGAGCCGGGCCGAGCGAACCCGAGGGTCAGGAGGGACGAGCCGCTCACGACGAACGCGTCCTGGACCGACCCCACGCCCATCGCCCAGTACATGGCCATATAGCCGACGCCGCTCGTGGCAAGCCAGGCGATGGGCAACAGCAGGAGGCTCAGCGGCGCGTAGAGCGCCATGCGCCCATCGACCTCCTCGTACGTCGACGCTCCGCGAATCCACAGGCCAAAGAGCGACCGCGTAGCGCGGAACACCCAGCGGGCCAGCCGGTCGGGCGCGCTCCGCGGGAGGACGAAGGAGCGAACCGCGGAAAGCACCGCGGCGAGAGAGATGGTGGCGCCCAGCACGAAGACCACGATGTGCAGGGCCGCGCCCAGTGGGTCGAGCGACATACGCGGCCTGTCCCGCTACCGATGCGCTGCGTGTTCAGTCGAAGGTGAACGCGGCGGCGAGGTTGTTCGCCGTCGCGTCTCGCGTCCCCAGTGGCTCGAGATCCCAGAGCCATTCGATGAACCGCAGAATCGACGTCGTATCGTACACCGTATGGTCCACGTATCCGCGACGCGCATACGGAGAAATGATGATGGCCGGCACGCGCGTTCCCGGTCCCCAACGGTCGACGCGGGGCGGCGGCACATGGTCCCAGAAGCCGCCGTTCTCGTCATACGTGACGATGATGGCGCTGCTCCCCCAGTATGGGCTGTCTTGGATAGCCCGAATCAGGCTCGCAGCGTGGCGATCTCCACTCATCACGCCGCCCTCGCCCGGATGCTCGTCGTCCGGCCCGATCGGCTTCAAGAACACCACGTTTGGGAGCGTGTGCGCCGCGAGGTCCGAAAAGAAATCCAGCTCCCCCTGAAGATGGGCCGCCTTGGCATCCGTGCCGTCGGCCAGATCCTGGAAGTACACGAACGGCTCGACGACGTACGAATAGTAGTAGCTCGCATGGCCGCCCATGGCATCCTTCCAGCCCCCCGAATACCACTTCCACGAGATCCCCTTCTGGTCCAGACGGTCGCCAATGTGGGGCGCCGTCTGCGGTGGGACCAGCTGATCCGTTGGCGTGGTTGGCGAGTGGGGCGAGTTTGCCGATTCCAGATTGTTGATGACGTAGTCATCGAACGAGACGGCGCCGTCCTGAAGAAGCTCACCATCTGGCCCCACCTTGGCGCGAATGGAATCCGGCGCGTTGGGAAACACGGGCGTGCACGCGCACACCAGCCACCTGTGGTTCAACATCGAACCGCCGAATGCCGCGTGGAAGAAATGGTCCGCGAGCGTGTACTGCTGAGCATAGCTCCAGAGCGGGAGCTGAGAGCCGTCGTAGTACCCCATCACCAGCCCGCCGGCGTCCGAATACGCCGCGAACTTGTCCATCATGCCCCGATCGATCTGAAGCTGCTCTTGGTAAAAGCGATGGACGAGGTCGCCTGTTCGCTCGTCGAGGGAGACGAATTGGCCGATGTCGAACGGTGCGTTGGTGAGATCGGGAAAGCGGTCGTCGATGGCGAAGAGCCGTGTATTGGAGTCACGAACGCGGGGGAGAACGTCGTATGGATTTCCACTCAGATCGACCTGTGTTGCCGTCGGGCCCGCCTGGGCCAGCCCCTCTGCGCCGGGGAATAGCCCGTAGAGATTGTCGAACGAGTGGTTCTCCAAGAAGATGACGATGACGTGATCGATCGGCGGTCGACGTTCCGTCTGGGCAGCCGACGGGGAGACGTGCGGCGTTGGCCCTCCCCAGAGAAAGGTCGCTGCCACGACTGCGGCAGCGACGAACGAGGCGCGTCGAATCGCGCGGGTCAGTCGGCGGCTCCGATGGCGGAGCAAAGCGGCAATCACGCGGCAGGCGGTCTGCACGCACGCCGGATTCGATAGCGGCGCTCATGGGCGCCATTGGGGAAGCGAACTACGACCATTCAGTGGTTCTCTCGTCTACAGTGTACAGCCCCTCCATCGTTCAGTCCGAGCTCAGCGCCGCGGCGCGTCGACCGTTCGTGGAACTCCTTTGTGATGGCGTCGCACTGAGATGTAAGCGTTCCGTGCCGCGATCCGCGCTACGCTGGGAGTCCTCCGACGTACCAGTCACTCATGGGTCGAGCTAACACGCACCATGCAACATCTGTTCCCCGACGGGACGACAAACGCTGTGCCGCGCATGGCCGTTTTCGGCCTCTCCGTCGTCCTGGCCGCGACGGTGAGGTCAGGCTACGCGGCCCAGGACTCGCCGCGACTGTATCGAGTGGAGGCAGGCGACACGCTCACCGCCATCTCCGTCAAGACGGGGGTTCCCCTTGACCAGATCATCTTCCTGAACGAGATCGAGGACCCTGACGTGATCCAGCTCGGCCAGGTCCTCGTCCTTGAACCACGGGAGACGAGGGAATACGTCGTCGCGCCCGGCGACACGCTCACGGCCATCGCCGCGCGGCTCCGGGTACGTGTCCAGGACATCGCGGCCCGGAATGCCATTGCGGACCCTGACGTGATCGCGATCGGAACGGCGCTTCGGATTCCAGACCCATCCACCCAGGACCAGAAGGCTGAAGGACAAGCGTCCGGTGTTCTGGCCAAGACCGGTGTTGTGCAGTCGAGCCTATCGAACGCAGGCCCCGCGACCCGCGATGAGCGGCCGTCCCCCGTTACCGCGACGGCCCGCGGCGCGCACGACGCCGACGCCCCCCAGCTCGTGGCCAAGCGCCTCATGTCGCCAAACTATTGGCCCGGGCGCCCCGGCGGCGGGCCGATCGCCATCGTCCTCCACACGGCGGCGGGCACGCTGGCAGGCATGGACCGCTGGTTCGGCCTCGCCGAAAGTCAGGCTTCCGCGCACTACGGCATCGGCATCGCCGGCGAGATTCACCAGTACGTCGATCTCGGCGACCGCTCATGGTCGGATGGGACCCTTGAAGGGAACAACGCGTGGCCCGGCCCGTCAGGGAGGGCGCCGAACGACCTCACGGTGAACATCGAGACGGAGGATCTCGGGGACCTGGCGACGCCGGTTTCGGACGCCCAGTACCGGGCGACCCTCGCGGCAGGACGCGCGGCCCTCGATCGATACCCCAGCATCCGTTACCTGGTGACCCACCGAGCCATTGCGCCGAAGCAGCGGGCAAACGATCCCGGTCCGCGTTGGGTCGCATCGGGGCGTTTCGACGCGCTGGCCAGCGACCTCAATTTACGAGCGGTACGATAAGTGGCCGATCACCAGGAGCGCGCCTACGGTCTCAGTGCCTCCAGCACGCTCGCCCCGACCGGGTCCGTAAATACAACAAGGGCGACGTCCGTGCCGTCCAAGGCGAGGGCGTGGCCGAACGATCCCGCTTGGGCGAGCCAGGCGTCATCGGGGTGACCTGTGAGGTTGAGGCTCGAAGTCGGAAGGGTTTGCAGCTCGGTGCCGTGCCGGCCGGCCGCCGCGCGCTTGTACGCGTCGAAAAACTCGCGCGCGTCGGTCTCCGTGTCCCAAGCCGACCGAAAGGCGAACACGGCGGCGCCGTCGCTGTCACGCCGAAACATCTCGTAGTGGTCGCCCGCCCATCCGGCCGCGGCCTTGTCCGCGGTCGACCGGTCGACGAATTGTTCGATGAGGGTCCGGATGTCCAGCTCCCCCAGGTTGTCGTCGTCGATCAGCTTCCATTCGTCCCCCAGCTTGCTCGCCAGGTCCGGCAGTGGCAGCTCAACCGGTTGCTGTCCCGCGAAGTACTTGTCGGGGTGCAGGATCTGCGCCGTCGACGTTGGTGGGTTGTCCCAGATCGCGTCGATGGCATCCCAGGATCCCGTCAGGAAGGGATTGACCAGAAAGTTCGAGCCATCCTCGTAAGGGAACAGGAGCTCTCGGCGTACGATCAGCGGCGACGCGTCGAGCAGCGCCGTCGATCCGGCCTCCGCGGCCGAATCGGCGATCGCCTGGGGCACGTATCGCAACGAGTACAGCGTCTGCGAGAGAACGGCGTCCCCCTCTTCCAGTGCGCGAAAGGCGAGCGTCTGGTCGTTGTTGTCCTGGCGCGCCCGCTCCTGGGCGTGCAGGTCCCAGTGCTGGTCCTGAAGCGCGTGGGTCATCTCGTGGGCGAACGTCACCGTCTCGTCGGGGCTCAATCGTCCTTCATCGGAGATGACGTAGATGGACTTCGTCTGCGGATCGTAGAAACCGAGCACCTCTTCCGACAGCACGTCCAGCAACAGGCTGGTGATGTCCAGCCCCTTCGGGATATAGCCCAGCGTCTCGAGGAGCGTCTGTACCGCGTCAAGCTCTTCCGGCGAGTTGTCGCGATAAAACGTCTCCTCGTTGTACGCGCGGAGGGCATCATGGCTCATGAACTCGCGCTGCACAGGGGTCGTGAAATCGAGCTGGCGAATCTGCGTAACGCGCTGTTGGATCTGATCGAGCTGCTCGTCGACCGAAGGTTGCGCCAGCATCGTGGATGCCGGAGCGCCGCCCACGAGTGCGACGAGAATGAGCAGCAAGAGGATCGAGAGCAGTCGACGCGCAACCATTCGGGGTGGCACTCCTTCGTTTCAAGCACAGCCTGGGGTGCGGAGGTCGGTATCCATCGCGATGCGAGGCTCGAAGGAGTCAGCCCCTTCGGGGGTTCAGTGTAACACCCATGGTGTCGAGCAATCTCGCGAGAGTCCCTATCCTTGCGCTGATCTGGTCGCTTCTCGTGCTATCACCCGGCTCGCCGACAGTCGTCGCATCGCGAAACGATGATGTGTACGTGGTGGAGCCGGGGGACACGCTGACCGCGATCTCGTCGTCGACGGGCGTCCCCGCGGACGAAATCGCGGCGCTCAACGATCTCACGGACCCTGACGCGCTCGCGGTCGGCCAGGTGCTTCGGTTGTCCGACGACGCCGCGGCCGCCGATTCGGCAGGTCCGTCCTATGACGTCCAAGCAGGAGACACGCTCTACGCCATCGCGCGGCGCCTCAACGTGCCAATGTCGAGCCTGCTCGACCTCAATCCAGCGGTCAGCCCAGACGTCTTGGTGCCCGGCCAGCGGATCCGCGTTCCGGACGACGTGCTGAGTGCTTCGTCGGCGTACGACGGAGGCGCCACAATCGCGACCGCGACGCCGGCCTCGCGGGCACGCCCGGAAGCGGCGCCGACGGCGACACCCATGCCAATGCGACCCGTCCTCCGCGGAGTCGTTGCGCCCTCACCCGTCATCATTCCGCTGCCCACGGCATCCGTCGAATGCCGCTATCCGCCGCCGTGGGGGACGGTAATCGCCGCGATCGACGGCGTGCCCGTCTACTCCAACGGAACGAACCCATCGAACGGTTGCCTCGGCACGTTTGGCTTGACGTACCAGTGCGTGGAGCTGGTCCAGCGCTATTTCGCCTTGCGGTTCGGTGTACAAGAGGCGATGTGGCGCGGCGTCGGCCACGCGGTAGACGTCTGGCAACACCACCCACCCGGAGCATCGACGGTCCCAAACGGCCAGTCGCCCGGCCCGCAGCACGGCGACGTCCTCGTGTTCGACGACGGAGGTGCAGGCCACGTCGCCCTGGTGTCGCGAGTGGCGGACCATCGGGTCAGCTTCGTCGAACAGAACTTCAGCGCGAATGGAGAGGCGTGGCTGGCGATCGATGCGGCCAACGTCGTCGAGCCGCGCGGGCAATATCGCGTGCTAGGCTGGCTCCACTATCAGCGCCCACCGAATCCCTCCTGACCATCGAACCTGGTCGGGGCTCGACGCTGCCGCCACCACCAACGATTCCCAGCTTCCACGACGGAAGGCATCGGCGCGCCGCCTCGCTTCGGCTCCGGGCGTGGCCGGTGGACAAGTGCCGCCGCGAAGCCTTACCCTGCGCGCGACAACGACGAATGGCGAAACGCGGGGGCGTGGTGCGGCGGCTCCTGGTACCCAGTGACGGATCGGCTGACAGCGATCGGGCGGTCGACCTGGCCAAGCGCATCGCCCTGGCTCAATCGGCCGAGATCATCCTGGCGCGGGTGGCCGAGCCGGTCGCGGGCTCTCTGGCGTCCGCCGGTGGAGAGGTCAACGCTGACGCCTATGATCACTTCAGTCAGAGCGACGACGCGCACATCATGGGGGAGCTGCGGAGTCTGGCAGATACGTTTGGGCTGGGCAGCCTGGCCGTCCGATGCCTCGTCCTCCATGGGCCGATCGAACAGGCGCTCCTCGACTGCGAGCGTCAGCAGAGACCCGACCTGGTGGTCATCGCGTCCCATGGCCGAACGGGGTTGGCGCGCCTGGCCCTCGGGAGCGTCGCCGATCGCCTCGTGCGCGATGGCGCCAGCCCCGTGCTCGTCACGCCACGATCGAGGGGGATCATCACGACGCCCGAGCACGCCCTGGTGTTACTCGACGGCTCAGCCGTCGCGGAGCACGCGCTTCCCATGGTCCAGGAGATGGCGGGAAGGCCGCTACGGCGGCTGGTGCTCTTCCGCTCGGTCCGCAAGGAACAGGATCGCAGCCCCGCCACCGCGTATCTCGAGGGCATCGCCCGCCGCCTCGATTCCAGCGGCGCGCGGGTGGAGATCGTCGTCGACGTGGCGCCAGACGTGCGGGAAAGCGTCGAGCAGGCGTCGGCGACGGTCGACCTGATCATCCTGTGCACCCACGGGCGCGGCGGCTTCAGCCGGCTACGCCACGGAAGCGTGGCCGCGCACATCATGCGCGCCGTGAGCAAGCCGGCTCTTTTGGTGCGGGCGGCGGACATTCTAGATACCGAATGACGAGGGAGACGAGGATGGATCTGGAGCTCGTGGAGGCCAAAACGGCGCTCCTGTGTATGGACGTACACGAGTTCACCACGGCGCACATACCAGCCGCGCGGAGGGAGCGGCTCGTTGCCGCGCTCCGCGCCGTCCTTGGCGCGGCGCGCACCGCCGGCGTGCCGATCATCTACGTCGCAGCGGCGCGACGCGCCAGCTTTACCTCGCCACGGAACAAGTTCACCGCGCGAACGAGGGCCCCGTCGAGCGCAGCCGAAGCCGAGGAGCGTACGCGGATCCTCGAAGCCGTGGCGCCAGCCGGCGACGAGCCGATCGTGCGCAAGCCTCGGATCAATGCGTTCTTCGCTAGCGAGCTGCAATCGATGCTCTCAGCGCGCGACATTGACACCGTCGTCCTCACCGGGGTCTCGACGAACTTCGTCGTCGAATCGACAGCGCGCCACGCGGTGGATGCCGACTATCGGGTTATCGTGCTGGAAGACTGCTGCGCTGCTGCCTCCGAGGAGGACCACGCGCGCGCGATAGCCAGCATGACTCCAATGCTCCACATTGCGACGTCCGGAGACTTCGTCGCGAGCGTCGGACGATCGCGCTGAGCAGCTACGCCCAGCCCAGCGATGGGGGGCTCGGTCCGCCCCTGCCGAGGGCCGCGAGTGACCGCGCACCCGCTACACGATGGGGCGCCCGTTGGCATCCTTCGGCACGCGCTCGACGTGCCAATCCATCGAGTGCGCCTGGTACGTCATCGCGGGCGAATCTTCCAGCCCGACGCTTCCGATGAAGTGGAACGCATTGGCGTCCCAATCGTAAAAGTCGTCGCCGCGGCCGAACATCTGGAACCAGCGCCGGCCGCCCCCGCTTCCATGCATCACCGTGCGAGCGGGCAGTGACGGGAAGTCCACCGCGTCGGCGCGGTCCGGCCGTTCACCCTCGGGCAGTGTCGCCCACATTCTTCGATAGTTCCCGAAATAGTCCTCGTCACGCACCGTCAGGGCAGCGTGCGGTCCCTGTCCGCGGGCGCGGGCCAACGTCCAGGATCCCAGCTGTTCAACGCTGTGGAAGACAATCCGCCCGCCGCCAGCAAGCGGCAGGGCGAGGGTGTCCTTCTCCAGGTCAGCGTTCGCTATCGGGTCGAGCGCGCAGAAGCGGTCGAAAAAGTCGGCTGTCCGGTTGATGTCACGAGACTCATAGACGGCGTGGCTAATCCGTCCCACTTTGCACGGCGTCTCGCCAGCCATTGCGCCGGGTGGTAGGTGGGTTGGCGCCCAAAACTCGAGCTGGTTCCCATCTGGATCGCAGAAGCGAATCGCCGTTCCCTCATCTCCCTCCGCGGACGTTCGAATCGGGTCCGTGTGGGGCACGCGCTGCTCATCGAGCCGGCGCAGATGCGCGCCGATGTCCTCGGGACGGATGAAAAACCCGAAGCGCGGCAAGGCCGACCCCGGCTCGGAATCGGGCAGCACCTGATCGCTCTGGAGAAACGCGTCCACCATTGAGTAGGGAGTCTTGCAGAACGCGGCGATGGATTGGTTCCGCTTGCGCGCCTCGGTGGTGAGGCCGTTGATGCGATCGAGCGTCGCGCCCAGCACGTTGATCTGGAACCTGATCCAGCGATCGAGATCGTTGCTGGGTACCGCGAAATGATCGATCCAATAGACGGTTCCTGGCCGCTGATCTTCTGCCATGGCACGCCTCCGGTTGCTTTCTGCGCCCACGCGCTCCGATCTTCCAGTATATGCCGTCGACGACCGATTCGGGAGATCCGGCCACGCCGAACTGACGGGGCCGCGCGAGGCGCGCGCGGCAGCTCGCAGTCCCCGCTTAAACGACGCTCCCCCCATGCTCGGCGCGCGCGTTCTGACGAGTATCATCAAGCTGGCATGATGCGCACACCCGGTGACCAGTGACGTTTCCCGGCAGCCGTGACAGGCAGCCCGCGCGGCGGCGCGCGGTTGCCACGGGTCCAGCATTCTTCGAGCAATCCGGCGCGACGGCCGAGCGGACATCGCGAAATAATCGCCCCGCCGCTGCCCGTCAGCTCGCCCTCCCGCCGTGGGGCATCGTGGCGCTCGTCGTCAGCCTCTTCGCCATTGCCGGCTTCCAGATCATCAGTCGCGACAAGATCCTCCCGGGCGTCACCGTCGTTGGCAGTCCCGTGGGGTGGCTCGACCGACCTCAGGCCACCGCACAGCTCGCGCCCAACGTCGACGCCTATCTGGCCCGCCCGGTCCAGATCCGGTACCAATCCCGCGCATGGACTCTCACGGCGCAGGAGCTTGGCCTGCGTGCAAATCCCGCCGACTTGGCAGACGCGGCCTATCGCGTCGGACGGGAAGGCACGGTCTTCACGCGGCTGTTCGACGAGGTACGGTCGTTCGCAGGGGGCCTGACCGTCTCCATCGATAACGCCATCGACCAACGCCGACTCGACGCCGCCCTCGCGACCATCGCAGGCGAGATCGATCGGGCTCCGCGAGATGCCCACGTCACGCTCTCGCCCGACGGAACCGTCGACCACCAGCCCGCGGAGACCGGGCTCACGCTCGACAGCGCTGCATCCGGCGAGCGCATCAAACGAGCGCTTGCATCGGCGGTCTCTGCCGTCGAGCTTGTGGTTACCGAAACTCCGCCCACGGTGCCGGATCGCACGGTTCAGCCCGCCGTCGAGCAGCTCGACCGCATGCTGGGCGAAGCACCGCCACTGACCCTCACGAGGGGATCGGAATCGTGGCCACTCTCGCGCGCCGACATCGCCGGGCTGGTCTCGTTGCAGGGCGGGCCGCAGCCGACCGATCCCATAACCGTGACGATCGACGACGCGCGCCTCGAGGCGCTGGTGCAGCGCGTGGCGAAGGACGTGGACCAGGAGGTCCAGAACGCCCGCTTTGCCTTCAATGGAGGAAACCTGACGGTCCTGCGACCCAGCCGCGAGGGACGCACGCTAGACCAGCCCGCGACCGCCGCGCTGATCAAGGCGAAGCTCGCGTCTGGCGAGCGGGTCGTGGAGATCCCGGTCGCGGCCGTCGCCCCGACCGTCTCATCGGATGACCCCGCATCCCTCGGCATCGTGGAACGAATCGATACCGGCAGCACATCCTTCGCCGGTTCGGTGCCAGAGAAGGTGTGGAACATCAAGCTGGCCGCGGAACGATTGAACGGCGTGGTCGTGCCGCCGGGGGCGACGTTCTCCTTCAACAAAGAAGTTGGCCCCACAACCCTCGAGGCGGGCTTCCGATGGGGGTTCGGGATCACCACGGGAAAAGAGGGCGCCCACACGGTGCCGAGCGTGGGCGGAGGCATCTGCCAGGTGGCGACAACGCTGTTTCAGCCGGTCTTTTGGGCCGGCTATCCGCTGGAAGAGCGGTATTGGCACCTCTACTGGATCCCAGCCTATACCTCGCGCGGCGTGGTGGGGTTGGACGTGACCGTCGACGAGGACGCGAAACTCGACTTCAAATGGTCGAACCCGACGAACGACTACGTTCTCATCCAGTCCGCGACCGACGATTCCCACATCTACTTCAGCCTCTATGGCAAGAAACCGGCGTGGAAGGTTGACGTCGCCGAGCCAGTCATAACGAACCGCGTGCCAGCGGACCAAACGCCGAAGACGGAAGAGGATCCGACCATGCCGTGGGGCCGGAGTCTCCTGGTTCAGTCAGCGCATGACGGCTTTGATGTCACGGTGACCCGCCGCGTAACACTGGATTCGGGTGGCGAGCCACGGGTCCTCTCGCTGCACAGCAAATACGTGCCCGTCCCGATGCTGACCCTCGTCGGAACGGCGGGGAAGCCCGCCGACCTGCCGACGACACCAACGACGGCGCCCAGCGACGTCGAGAACCGGCCGGCCGGGCAGGGAACGGACAAGCCGCGGGAGCAGCCCGCCGCTCCGTCGGCCGCGACGCCGGTCACGGCCGTTCCCGGTGCGCCACCGGCGTCCCCACCCGTCGCCGCTCAGGCGACCGCGACCACGCCCCCGGCGCCCACGCAGCCCCCGCCGACGCCGGCGGCATCCAACGGGGTCAGCGCGAGCATCGCGTCTGCTAGCCCGACGTCTGGTCGGTAGACCCGAATCGCTGAGCGAAGGGAAGGCCGGAGAGGTCGGCCGCTGGCAAATCCCGCAGATCCAACGCTACGCGGCGCCCGCGACCGCTTCGGCAAGGCCGTCATCCACCTGTCGGAGCGCAAGCCCAAGGACCTCGCCGACGTCGCTCACGAGATGGACCTGGATCTGCTGCCGCACCGTCTCCGGGACGTCGTCGAGGTCTGCCTCGTTCCGCTTGGGGAGCAAGACCTCCTTCAGCCCGGCGCGGTGCGCGGCCAAGAGCTTCTGCTTGACGCCTCCGATGGGCAGCACCTTCCCTTGGAGCGTCACCTCGCCGGTCATCCCCACCTCGCTCCGGACGGGGCGACCGGTCACCAGGCTCGCCAGCGCCGTCACCATGGTGATCCCCGCCGAGGGACCGTCCTTCGGAACCGCTCCGGCTGGGACGTGCACGTGGAAGTGACGGTCGAAGGCTGAGCCATCGACACCCAGCGCCGACGCGTGCGACCGCACGTAGGAAAGAGCGATCTGTGCCGACTCTTTCATCACGTCTCCGAGCTGCCCGGTCAAGGTCAGACCCCGGTCGCCAGGCATGTGGGTCGCCTCGATGAACAGCACCTCGCCGCCCGTCCCCGTGACGGCGAGCCCGGTTGCCACACCGGGCGTATCCGTGCGCTCGGCCACCTCCGGCGTGAATCGCGGCCGCCCGAGGTAGGTCGACACGTCTGCGTCGCCGATCTCCGCCGGGGTCGAAAGCTCGCCGGCGTCGATCTTCGTCGCCGCTTTGCGCAGGAGCTTGCCGATCTGCCGCTCGAGGTTCCGGACGCCCGATTCCCGAGTGTGGCCCTCGATGATGGCGAGCAGCCCCGAATCGGTGATGCCGACCTCCCCGGCATCCAGCCCGTTGCGCGCGAGCTGGCGCCGCACGAGATGGTCCCGCGCGATGGCGAGCTTCTCCTGGACGGTGTAGCCGTCGAGCTGAACGATCTCCATCCGGTCCAGCAGCGGACCGGGAATCGTATCGACCACGTTCGCGGTCGGAATGAACAGCACGTCTGAGAGGTCGAGATCGACTTCCAGGTAGTGATCCCGGAACGTGTGGTTCTGGGCGGGATCGAGCACCTCGAGCAGCGCTGACGACGGATCGCCGCGCCAGTCGGCGCCGACCTTGTCCACCTCGTCCAACATGATCACGGGGTTCATCGTGCCCGCTTCCTTCAATGCCCGGACGATGCGCCCCGGCATCGCGCCCACGTATGTGCGGCGGTGGCCGCGGATCTCCGCCTCGTCATGAATTCCACCGAGGGAGACGCGGGCAAATTTCCGACCGAGCGCCCGGGCGATGGACTCGCCGAGCGAGGTCTTGCCGACTCCCGGCGGCCCTACGAGGGTGATGATCGCGCCGGAGCCGCGCCCGCCCACGGGCAGGAGCTGTCGGCTCGCGCGGCGCTTCTTTACCGCCAGGTACTCGATGATGCGGTCCTTTACGTCTTCGAGCCCGGTGTGATCCGCATCGAGGATCCGCCGAGCTTCCGCGATGTCGAACTGATCTTCCGAGCTCTTACCCCACGGCAGATCCAGCATCCAGTCCAGGTAGTTGCGGATCCATCCCTGCTCGGGATTTTGCTCGCTGGTGCGCTCGAGGCGCTTCAGCTCGCGCTCGACTTCCTTCCGCACGTCGTCGGGAAACGGCGTGTCGGCGATGCGCCGGCGGTACTCCGACGCGGCGTCGTCCTCGTCCTCACCCAGCTCACGCTTGATGGCCTCGAGCTGCTGGCGAAGATAGAACTCTCGCTGGCGCTTTTCGAGCCCCTCGTCCACTTCGCTTCGAATCTTGTCCTTCAGAGATTGCTCCGCGAGGATCTCGCGGCTCCAGGAGATCAGCTTCTCGAGGCGCGTTACGACGTTGCGCTCCTCGAGGATCTCGAGCTGCTGGCGGAGCTTCAAGTCGGGTGAATAGCCCGAAAGGTCGGCGAGCTGTCCCGGGTGCTCGACACCCCGCAGCGAATGGGCGATCGCGGTCGCATCGCGCAGCTCGAGGAGGCTCTCCACGATGGCGCGATACTCCTTGGCCAGCTCCCGCGCGCGGCCGGGCAGCTGGTCGAGCGGCGGGTCCGGCGCCGGCTCCACGGTCACCCACAACGCCCCGGCGCGCTCCTCCGCCGCGCTATTGAGCACGCCGCGGTGGAGGCCGCGCAGAATCGACGCTGCGCGGCCGTCCGGCAGGCGCCCGGACTCATCGATGTGCGCGACGGTGCCGACTCGGGCATAGCGCCCGTCGATCCTCGGCACCAGAATCACCAGGCCGCTCGTCTCTCGCGCTGCCGCGATCGCCGCGCGCGCCTCATCAGACTCGATGGCGATGGGGACCGCCATGTGAGGCATGACCACACGGTCGGTGAGGGCCACGAGCGGAAGAAGAAGTTTCTGTTCGGTCAACTCAAGCTCCAGTTGCGTGAGCACGCTGATAGTTGTTGTACTCAACTATCCGCGTTTTGTCAACGATCAATGGCATGGACTATCATAGGGATCATGCACCAGGATCGACCGGGTCCGGCTGACAACCTCGCGGATCGTGTCTGGTCCTTGCTGCTGCGCCTCACGTTCGAGCGCGTGCACCAGCATGTGGATGCCGCGGCTGCCGAGCTGGAGCTGGCGACGAGTCAGGCCATCGCATTGAGCGAGCTGGAAGACGAGCGGCCCATCTCCATGCGAGAGCTTGCCGCCCGCCTGCAATGTCATCCCTCGAACATCACCGGACTGGTGGACCGACTCGAGGCTCGCGGCCTCGTCGAGCGTCGACCCGACGGCCGCGACCGCCGTGTCAAAGGGCTCGCGCTAACGGCGAAAGGCGAGCAGATCCGGTCGACGCTCGCGCGACGGCTCCGCGAGGCCCCGCCGTGCGTGTCCTGCCTTCCCGAGGCCGACCAGCGAATGCTCCACGATCTCCTCGTCCGCGTTTTGGAAGCGCGCTAGCGTCAGCGGCGCCGCCGGCGGGTCCGTCCGTCGACCGTCACCGAACCGCTCGCGCCATGAGTCCCAGGCCGCCCACGAACAGCACCAGCATGACGAGCACGTTGTACAGACTCGTCTGCCGAAAGTAGATCTCCATGCTGGAGAGCACGCCCGCAAAGATCACGACGACGCCGACGATCGAAAGAATCCAGCCCGGTAGTGACTTCCCGTCGAAGAAGAGCAATCCGACCCCCAGCACAACGGGAATGAGCGTCAGTCCGAAGGTGTTGGGCCCGAACCAACGCCAGTACCCGCCGTAGACCTGGACTTGATTGAGGATCAGGTACGCTCCCCCCGCGGTGAGCACGAGGCCAAGGAGGAACGAGCCGAGACCGCCGGGCGTGCCCCCTGGGTCACGAATGCGCCGTGGCGCGCCTGCTCGCTCCATTCGGCACCTCCAATTCCAGAGCATCCGCAAGCGTACGGGCCGAACCGCAAGAGAGTCAACGGGAAGATCGCCAGTTTCCGGAGCGGGCGTTCCCCGCGGGCATGCGCGCCTCGGAGATGACGCTCGTGTCGAGCAGGAACCTCACAGCTCGACGCGGCCCACGCGGCTCGCTTCGCGTTTGATGTCGAGCGCCACGATGTCCGGCGCGGAGAGCAGACAGTCGCGAAAATCCGGTACCTCACCGCGCAAATGTCGGAAGTCGTCCCTCGGAACGACCACCACGACGGGCTCGCCCCGACGCGTGACCGTTTGCGGGCCTTCGTGCAGCGCGCGCTCGACCACGTTTCTGGATCGCTGCTTGGCTTCCTGAATCTGCCAGATCATCACGTCTCCATCTGGACGGACGAGATAAGACGATATTTCTCCGCCCCCCCGTTAGAATTCCCTCGATCCGGCAGATCGCGCTTCTTGGACCGATCTGCTCGAAGCGGGACTGACCCCCACGGGAAATAGTTGGAGGACGCATGGCGAAGGAGCTGCGGCTCGGCATCGCCGGCCTGGGCGTTGCCAGCAACGCCATCATTCCGGCGGTCGTCGAGCATACGAACGTGGAGCTCGCCGCTGGCGCCGACGTCCGGGAGAACGCGCTGGCGCAATTTCGCGCGGAGTACGGTGCCAAGACCTTCGCGTCCGTCGAGGCGATGTGCGCCAGCGGGGACGTCGATGCCGTCTACGTCTGCACGCCGAACCGTTTCCACTGCGAGAACGTCATCTCGGCGGCCGAGCACGGGAAGCACGTGATCGTCGAGAAGCCGATGGCGTTGACCCTCGACGAGTGCGAGCGCATGAACGCCGCAGCGGAGAAGAACGGCGTTCTGCTTCTCTGCGGCCACAGCAAAGCCTTCGACGTGCCGATCCGAAAGATGCGCGAGATCGTCGTGGGCGGTGAGCTGGGCAAGCTCGGGATGATCAACACCTGGAACTACAACGAGTTCATGTTCCGACCGCGCATGCCGCAGGAGCTCGATCCCGCTCAGGGCGGCAACGTCGTGTACAACCAGGGGCCCCACCAGGTCGATATCGTCCGCCTCATCGGCGGCGGGATGGTGCGAAGCGTGCGCGCGATGACCGGCGTCTGGGACGCGTCCCGGCGGGCGGAGGGCGCGTGGGCGGCGTACGTCGAATTCGAGGACGGCACGCCGGCGACCCTCGTCTACAATGGCTATGCCCACTTTGACACGTGCGAGTTCACCGCGTGGATCGGTGAAGGCGGCCAGCGCCGCCATCCCGACACCAATCTGCGCGCCCGCGCGGCCATCCGGTCGGCGGCGGACGAGACCGCCCTGAAGGAGTCCCGGCGCTATGGCGGCTCCGGTGAGTGGGCGCGTCAGGCCCACGGTGAGTCGGGCGAACGCGACCACGGCCAGCGAACCTTTGGCCTCACCATCGTGAGCTGCGCCCATGGCGACGTCCGCCAGTCACCCGAGGGCCTCTTTGTGTACGCCGACGACGCTAAGCGCGAGATCCCCCTGCCGCCCGGGCGCAACGCTCGCCAGGCCGAGATCGACGAGCTGTATCAAGCCGTCGCGATGGGACAGCCCGTGTATCACGGCGGCCGCTGGGGTGAGGCGACGCTCGAGGTCGTGCTCGCCATCATGGAGTCAGCGCGCGAACGACGCGAGATTCGGATGTCGCACCAGATACCCAGTCCCGAATAGGGTCGCTGCAGGAGAAAGGACACGACATGGCACGGACTGAACAATCGGTCGAGACGGGAACCGTTGTGCGCTACGACGATCTGCGCGGCTTCATCGAGGCTGCCGACGCGCTGGGCGAGCTTCGCAGGGCTGACGGTGCGGACCAGCAGCTCGAGATCGGCGCCATCAGCGCGCTGAGCCGGGAGAGCAAGCTCATCCCTACGGTCTTATGCGACCACATCGTCGGCTTGGAGCCCGGCTTCCGCCTGCTCATGAACCCCCTGCACTCGTTGAACCGCGTCGCGCTTGCTGTCGGTCTCCCAGTCGGCCTTACCCGCGCCGAGTACACCAAGCTCGGCCCGCCGAAGTGGAGCGGGATGAAGCCGCTGCGCTCGCGGATTGTGTCCGATGGCCCCATTTTCGAAAATGTCCAGGAGGGCAGCGACGTCGACCTGACCCGCTTTCCCCGCCCATTCTGGCACGAGGATGACGGAGGCCCATACGTCGGGACGGCGGTCGCCGTGGCGACCAAAGATCCGAACTCTGACTGGGTCAACGTCGGAACCTACCGGGTCATGTACCAGGATCCCACGCACGTCTCGGTGATGATGGACGTATCCCATCAGGGACGGCTTCACCAGAACACCTATTTCAGGCAGGGCAGGCCGTGCCCGGTGGCCATCTCCCTCGGCCACGATCCGCTGCTCTTTATCATGGCGTCCCACGGTTTCCCCGAGGGCGTGTGCGAGTACGATTGCGTGAGCGGGCTTCGCGGCGAGCCGATGGACCTGGTCGTCGATCCGCACACGAATCTCCCCATCCCCGCGCGATCCGAGCTGGTGCTCGTGGGGGAGATCCGGCCGGATGACATTCGGCCCGAGGGGCCCTTTGGGGAGTGGACCGGCTACTACGGCGGCGGGATCAAGGACATCCCGACGGTCACCGTTCAGGCTGTCTACTACCGTGACAATCCCATCATGCTGGGCAACATGCCTGGCAGGCCGCCCCATCAGCCGAGCGCCAACGCGTTTCTCGGCATCCTTCGCTCCGAAGGCGCCCTCGATCGGCTAAAGCGAATGGTGCCCGGGGTCAAGGATGTCTACTCTTACAGCTCGACGGGCGGGCTCCTTACCGTCATCGCCATCGAGCAGCAGTACCCGGGCCATGCGCGGCAGGCGGGTCTCGCCCTCGCCAACGGCGGCGGTCATCGACCTCGCTATGCCATCGTTGTGGACGCGGACGTAAACATTCGCGACATGGCCGAGCTGATGTGGGCAGTGTGCACGCGCTCAGACCCAGCGTCAGACATCCAGGTGCTGCGACGCATGGAGTCAACCCATCTCGACCCAACGGTTCCGCCGGACGGCGAGCCGCTGATGTCCCGGGCCATCATCGACGCGACGCGCCCCTTCGAATGGATCGACAAATTTCCCAAAGCGGTGAGTGTGTCACCGGAGCTGCGGGAGAAGGTCCGCTCCAAGTGGGCTCACGTGATCGAATAAGCGCGCGCGCTACGCGGTGCCCGTTGTGAGGGCGAGCACCCGCTGGCCCTCGGCCGCCTCGCGCTCCCAGTACCGACTCCACCCGAGCTCCACCGGGACCACGTCCTTCCGGGCAAACAGATCTGAGAAGCTGTTGTCCGCGGGATCACGAATCACGTGCGCGGGATCCTGACCCGCCTGCGAAGCGCGCAGCGCTCGGAGCAACACCTTTCGGGCCGCGATGATGCCCTTGTCGGTGTAGCCCAGGTGCTCGGTCGACCGATCCTGGATAGGGCCCGCGCCCTCGGTCACACACGCGTCTTGCGCCTGGAAATCCCGCCCGAGACCCGCAAACGTAATCCCCCGCATCTCAGCTCGGTCTTGCTGATACCGATTCTCCTTGTGGCGAATTGGGTGATAATCGGCCGTCATGCTCGTCCGTCCGCGGGCGCGGACTGCTTTGTCGATGGCGCGCGACCGACGGAACGTCAGGTTGTATTTCCAGTGGTGGGTGTCGTCGATCGGCACGTGCCAGTTCACGCCGTATCCGTCCGCGTCGCCGCTGATGGCGCTGAGATTGGGGAGGATGAAGTTCGTGATTTTGATGTAGTTGCGGTGCTCGTCGATCCGGCGGATGGCGTAGATCCTCGCACCGTACGCCGTCTCCTCTGTCTCGATGGTGGGTGAGCGGTCCCCAGCGTACCAGGTAAATTGGCTGTCCTCGCCCTCGCCGTAGCGCAGGTGAAGAAACGAGTGGTGGGACGGGTCGATGTTGCCCTCATTTCCTTGCAGGTAGCTGCACTCCTGAAAGAGCTTCGTGGGGTAGCACTGCTCCTGCGGAGCCGTGAGGAACTCATAATTCGGTACGAGCGGGGGCTCGCCGGGACCCAGATACGCCAGGATCAGCCCGCCGACCTCCTGGCACGGATACGCTGGTTGACGCACGCGCTCGTGAAACGTCGACCCAGCCGGCTCTCCTGGCTGCTCGAGGCACCGTCCGCGCCCGTCGTACAGCCAGCCGTGGTAGATGCACCGCAAGCCGCCATCCTCGAGGCGGCCGTAACTCAGATCGGCGCCCCTGTGCGCACAGTGAATTCCGAGCAGGCCAGGCCGTCCGGGCTCGCCTGGGCCGAGCGAGGGCTCACGGAACAACACGAGATCCTCGCCGAGAAGCCGCACCGGGATGGGGGGCCCGTCGGGAGGCAACTCCTCGGCGAGCGCGACCGGCTGCCAGTAGCGACGAAGAAGGTCGCCACCGGGCGTGCCGGGTCCAACGCGTGTCAATAGATCGTTTTCTTCCTTGCTTAGCATTCCGTCCCCCTCATGCTTTCGGCGCGCCTACCACTTCACGTCCCATTCGTGCGCGTTCCACGCCTCAGTCGTTTCGCCGACATCCCGCGCCGTCACACCGGTCAACGACCTGTTCACAAGCAATGGTTCAGTATTGTAGTAGAGCCCGAGAACCGTGAGCTGATCCGTCATGTGGTGGATGATCTGACCCAGCACCTCGGTGCGAGGCCCCTCGGGTATCGTGCGCATGTACCGCTCGACGAGCCCATCGAACTCCGAATTCATGTACCGCGAACGATTCCCGCCATTGAAATGGTTCTCCGGCAGCGGCGCGCTCTTGCTCTCATACCGGTCCAAGGTCCACGCGTCGTTGGGAAGCCGCCAGACGCGGACACCGGGAAACGTCGAATTGTACTCGCGGTCGCGGCGCTGGAGCTGCGAGATGACGAGCGGCTCGGCGGCGATTCCGAATCGCTTCCAGTGGTCCGCCACCACGAGCGCCGTCGTCTCCTGGGCGTCATCTCCTCCGCCGCCATCGGTGCGAACCTCCAACCGGATTGGCTGCCCCGTTGCGTCGACCCACGTTCCGTCGCGTCCGGGCGATGCTCCGAGATCCTCCATCAGCTGCGACGCTCGGTCGCGGTCGTACGGGTAGCGAACGATCCGCGACTCGATGGATGGGAACGCCGGGTCGGTCGGACTCAAGAACGTGTCGGCGACGGGTACGAGGCCCTCCTGGAGCGTCTCGACGATCTGCTGTCGATCGAGAGCGTAAATCAACGCGCGGCGGAACCGCAGGTCCAGCAAGGCCACCGGATCGGGATTCACGAACTGCGGCCAGGCCGCGAACCAGTTCTTAATGCCGATCTTCACGACCCCGTCCTTCCATTGGTCTCGAAGCTGGCCCGCCTGCTGCAGCGACAGGTTCCGGCCCAGGGTAACGGCGACCTCGCCGGCCATGAGGTTTGCCGCCAGGGTGCTGCTGTCGGGAATGAACCGAACCTCGATCTCATCGAGCTTCGGCCGCCCGAGGACGTATCGATCGTTGGCTGCGAGGATCAGGCGGGCTCCCGCCACCCATTGTTGGAGCCGAAACGGACCGGTTCCCACGTACTCGTCCGTCCAATAGGGGAGCTGCACCACACTGAGCTTGTTCTGGTCGTACGGCCCGGCCAGGATATGGGCCGGCCGTGGAAACACGAGCCGTCGCGTGAAAAGCCGGTCGGCCTGGATGTACGGTTCGCTCCACGTGACGCGAACAGTGCGATCGTCCAGGCCTTCGACCCGCTCGATCCGGTCGACAGCATCGTTCCGGAGCGCCGGCACGTCCTTGTCATGAGCGATTCGAACGGTGAACAACAAGTCCTCTACGGAGAATGGCACGCCGTCGTGCCACACGGCGCCAGCGCGGAGCGTCCACGTCGTCTCCATGCGCCCATCGGGAAGGAGCCGCCAGAGGCCATTGTCCAGCGTGGGCACCACCTCCGATAACTGCGGCCGAAGCGTGCCCTTGTCGTCCACCTCGGTAAGCCCCGCGTTGACGAGGTCCTCCAGAGCGTCCCCGCCCTGGATCGTGCCCGAACCCGCCCCCACCACTTCGCTGCTGATGCTCGGCGGATCGCTCATCATGGCCGCTACGATCTTCTTCGGGCCGGTGGTGATCGAGGGATGGGTCACGGCGCGGCTCGCGTCGGTAGGCTGGCCGGCGACACACGCGGCCACGACGAGTGGGACGATGGATACGGCCAGCGCCCGGCGCATGCGAGGCACCCCCACAGAGGTTTGACACCAGGGGTCGCGAGCGTGTCGAGCTGATGCCACGTGTTCGCCGCTAGATTCCAAGATACGCCTCCTGGACACGTGAGTCTCCCATCAGCTGATCAGATGGACCGTCCAGCGCGGTGCGGCCATTTTCCAGCACGTAGGCCCGGCTCGCCGTCTCCAACGCGAGCCGAACGTCCTGCTCCACGAGGAGGATCGCTGTACCGCGCCCGTTGACTTCCTTCAGGGCTGGGAGAAGCGAATCCAGCACCACGGGTGCAAGCCCGAGGGACATCTCATCGATCATCAGCAGTCTCGGGCGGGACATGAGGGCGCGCCCGATGGCCGCCATCTGCTGCTCGCCGCCCGAGAGCGAGCCCGCGGCGATCGTGAGGCGCGACCGAAGCGATGGAAAGAGCGACAGGACCCACTCGACGTCGGCGCCGATCTCACGATCGTGCCGCCGGTACGCCCCGAGCAGCAAATTGTCGCGGACTGCGAGGGCGGAGAACAGCCGGCGTCCCTGGGGCACGTGCGCGATGCCCGCCCGAACCGTCTGCTCCGGGCGCATGCCGACCAGGGAGCGCCCCTCGAACTCAACGGATCCGGCGAGCACGCTGGCCAGTCCCGAGATGGCGTTCAGCAGAGTCGACTTCCCGGCGCCGTTGGAACCGATGAGCGCGACGATCTCCCCTTCATCGACGCGAAGATCCACGTCCCAGAGCACCTGCGTCTGGCCGTAGGCGACGTTCAGTCTTCGAAGCGCAAGCATCGCGCTCACTGACTCCGCAGGTACCGCGCGCCGAGGTATTCCCGAATCACGCCATCGTCGGCGGCGATCTCGGCGGGCGAGCCCTCGGCCAGCTTCCGGCCGTGGTGCAGGACGATCACGCGTTGGCAGAGGACCATGATGACCTTCATCACGTGCTCCACCACGATGATGGTCACGCCTTGACGGTTGATCTCGCGGACGAGATCGATGACCACGTCGATCTCGTGCAGGTTCAATCCGGCCATGGCCTCGTCCAGGATGAGAAGGGTGGGATTCTGGACGAGGGCGCGCGCCAACTCCAACCGCTTTCGATCGGCAACCGTGAGCTGGGCGCCGGAATGCCGCGCCTTTCCTGCGAGCCCAACCCGAGCAAGCGTTTCATCGGCCCGCGCAAACGCTTCATCCCGCCCGAGATACGGGCCGGAGAACATCGCTCCCACTGCCACATTGGCCTGAACCGTCAAGCGTGTGAACGGACGCGTCACCTGGAAGGTCCGAGCGATTCCCAGACGCGCCACCTGGTGATCTTTGAGTCCCCTGATGGACTTGCCGCGGAAGATGATGTCGCCGGAGGTCAAGGGAAGGGCGCCGCAGATGAGATTCGCGAGCGTCGTTTTGCCCGACCCGTTCGGACCAATGAGCCCAACGAGCTCACCGGCGTCTATTCGGAAGCTCAGGCCGTCCACGGCCCTGAGCCCCCCGAAGCTGCGAACGACGTCGCGCGCCTCGAGTATCAGGCCACTTTCAGACCGCGTTGCCGCGCACATAGTCCCACGCGCTCGCAAGACTGACACGATGGAACGGGTAAAGCCCCGTCATCCCCCTTGGCAGCAGCATCACGGCGACGACGATCATGGCTCCGAGAAACGCATCGTGCCAGCTCAGGAGATTCCCCCAGATCAAATTGGCGGCCGATTCGAGCACCAGCGAGCCGAGGATCGGCCCGACGACCGTTCCGGGGCCACCCAGCAGGGCCACCAAGATCGCCTGGACGGAGATGGCCGGCGTGAATACGATCGAGGGATCGATGAACGTGGCCCAGTAGCTGTAAACGCCGCCGACGACGCCGGAAAACGCCGCGCTCAGCGCGAACGCCGTGATTTTGTACCGCTGGGTGTCGATGCCGAGGGATCCGGCCGCGCCCTCGTTCTCGCGGATGGCGATCAGAGCGTAACCAAGGCGGGCCCGCTCCATCGCATACGTCGTGGCCGCAATCCCGATAACGCACGCCAGCATCAGCAAGTAGAAGAGTTTGAGATCGTTTGCGATGGGCAAAACGAGGCCTGTTGCCGCCCCCAGTGCGTCGCTGTTCGTCACCAACTCCCGTGCCACTTCCCCGATCCCCAACGTCACGATCGCGAAGTAGTGGCCCTGGAGCCGCAGAACGACGAGTCCCAGGAGAACCGCGCACGCGCTCGCCGCGAGCGTCGCAGCGGCGAGCCCAGCCACGAACGGGCCGCCATGGAGCATGACGACGGCTGTCGCATACGCGCCGATCCCAAAGAACACGGTGTTCCCGAAGGCGGGATAGCCCGTGTATCCGCCGATGAAGTTCCACGCCTGGCCGAGGGCCGCGTACATGAGGACAAGCGTCCCCAACCGCAGGAGGAAGGCGTTGCTGAGGTAGGCGAAGGCCACGGCCACGACGACTGCGACCGCAGAGAGCGCGATCGATCGAGCCCTCGGCA
>DASRDP010000084.1 GCA_035652535.1 Chloroflexota bacterium | reverse complement strand
TGCGCCTTCTTGTACGTTCCCGTCGGAAACTCGCTGATGTGCGCGCTCATCGCATTGCTGGACATGAGGAACCGCATGTTGGTGCTCCGGGTTCCCCTGTGATCGCGATCGAGCTGGAACGTTCGGGTGTTGGCCACGAGGTTCGTCTGCCAAAGCCGGGTGCCCACCTTGCGCCCCGGGTCGGTGAAGAAGGTGTCGGAGCCGTCGTATCGATCCGTAAAGGCGAAGGGGCAATTGAACACGAAGTCGGTGTTGCGAGTGAGGTTCATCATCAGCGGCACGGTGGTCGCGGCGAACACACGGGCGGGCCGCTGGCCGTCGAGATTGAAATGCTGGTAGTAGCAATTGAGCGGGGGCGAAAAGAGACTGCCTGCCTGCCACTCCACCGTCTGTTTCTGTCGCGAATCCGCGGGCCAGATCGTGGTCGCGCCGCGGCCGTCGACAATATAGATGCTCGCCTCAGCCATGTGGTGAAGCACCTCGGTTTGACCGCCGGGCCGAATCTCGATGAGCCAGCCATCGTTTTTCTCCTGGTCCGCCAGGCTCACGATTGCGCCCCGCTGGCCGATGCGCGGCCAGTCGGCCACGTCGGCCGTGTGCAGGTCCGAAACGTGCGATCCAGCGTAGACCGGCACTCCCTCGGCCTTGCGCCACCGCTGATAGGCGGTCTCCGGTAGCGCCTCGAGGACCGGCGCAGCGATCGCCACTTCCTGTGTCACTGTCGATGCCTCCCCTTGCGTCCCGAACTCTCCGTTCGGTCAAATCACGTTCCGTGACGGACAGTCTAGCCGGCGACGCTGGCGCCGGCAAAAACCGCTGGATCGCGTGTAGCGCGAAATGGTAGTACCAGCTTTGCCCGGGGCGCACGCTCGTTTTCATTGGAGCATGCGGTGATCCAGCGCGCCAGCACACGTCCGAACGAGAGCGACGTAGGAGGTTCCGCACCGCGCGCGGCCGCGATCTATCTCTCGGTCGTCCAATTTTTCTTTGCGACGATGTGGACGATCTACGTCATCTTCTTGCCTGCGTTGGCCCAAAGCGTCGGAATTCCACGGGAAGCCATCACCTGGATCCTCGTCCTCGACCAGGCAATATTCACCCTCACAGACTTCCTCATGGGTTTCGCGGCGGACAGCGTTGCGCGCGCCATCGGCCGAATTGGCCCGTCCATCGCCGGTGTGACTGCGCTCGCCTGTGCGTTGTTCGTCGCCATGCCGAGCGCGGCGGGGACTGGATCGCCGGTCCTTTTCGTTGTGGTGCTCGTGATCTGGGCGGCCACATCGTCGGCGCTCCGCGCGCCGCCGTGGGTCCTCCTCAGCCGCTACGCCGCCACGCCGAGCCTCCCAGCCCTCGCCGCTCTGGGCATGGTCGGAGTTTCCATCGGCGGAGCCTCAGCGCCCTACCTGGGCGTCTTGCTGCGCGGTGCGGACCCGCGGCTCCCATTCGCACTGTCGAGCGTGACCCTCGCGGCGACGACGGGCGGATTGGTGTGGGTCGAGCGCGCCTTGTCCCACCAGGTGCCGGGCGCAGCGGAAGCCGACAACCGGTCGTCCGTCGCCGCCGTGCACGTTGCCCGCGCCATCAACCCGACGACACGGGTGCTCCTCACCGGGGGCGCACTGGTTGCCCTGGGAATACAGGCGCACATTTCATTCAACTCGACCGCCGAGTACCTCCGCTACGCCTCCGCCCAGGACCTCGACTACCTGCTCCCGATCTTCTGGGTGGGCTTCAACCTCTTCATGTTCCCAGCCTCGGCTGTCACGCCGCGGTTGGGGAGCGGCCTCGTCCTGGCGAGCGCGGCGGGCCTGGGAACCTTGGGGCTCCTGGTGGCCGCCATCGCGCCCAATCTGGCGCTCACTATCGCGGGGCACGTGGTCGCCGGCGGTGCGTGGGGATCGGTCCTCATGGCTGGCCTGTCCACGGCGATCAGCCTCGGCCGAACAGGGCGAGAGGGCGTGCTCTCCGGGCTCTGGTTCTCCACACAGTCGCTGGCCGCCTTCGTCCGAATCCTCGTCGTCGCCGCGCACGTGGACCAGCAGTCTGGCTTCACCGCGCTGGCCGCCTGGGCGCCGGGCGCCCTCTGGTTCGGCGGTACGTGCGTGTTTCTCAGCCTGCTGTGGCGCTACCGCGAGCGAACTCTGGCCGTCCCGTGGACCGGTGAGGCGGCTACACCCACTTGAACGTGCGGGCAGCGAGCACGTAGCTGAAGACGCCCCAGGCACACAGGGCGAGGATGGCTGGGAGCACGTCCTGAAGGCCAGCTCCCTCGGTGGCGATCTGGCGCATCGCAGCGTTGAAGAACGTGAGCGGAAGCACATCCGCGATCATGCGAACCCAGCTCGGAAACGCGTCGGTGGGGAAGAAGACGCCGCTCAACAGGAACTGGGGCAGGGTAAAGAGGTTGGTGAGAGGGCTCGCGGCATTCTCATCGGTGGTGCGCCCGGCGATGAACAGCCCGAATCCGAGAAAGGCGAAGAGGCCGATCACCACGAGCACCAGGATCTCGAGGGCGGTCGCCCAGCCGTTGGCGAGCTGGAACCCGAACGCGAGGATACCGACCGCGAGAATCAGCACCGTTTGCGCGAGCGCCAGAATGAGCCGCGCGATCCCCTGTCCAAGGAGGATCGTGATGCCGTGCACCGGCGTGGCGAAGAGCCGCTTCAGGATCAGCGCCTTCTTCAAGTAGATGAGACCGAAGACGGTGCCAAAGATCGCGGTGGAAAGCAGGGCGAATCCGATCTGACCGGGGAGCGCGAAGTCGATGTAGCGCTCATGCCGTCCCGCGACTTCTTGCACGCGGAGGACGTGCTGCGGGGACGTGATGCCCGCCTCCTGAACGTTCATGCGGTCGAGCGCCGCCTCCAGCCAGAGTCGCGAGACCTGCGCCTGCGGGCTGGCGGTGTTGACTGTGAGCAATACCTGACCATCCCGGATCTCCACGATCCCATCGAGCTTGCCTGCCCGCATTTCGCGCGCCAGCTCCTGGTCGTCGGCGAGGGCCAGATCCAGGCCCGGGAGCTGGCTCAGCCCCGCGTAGACCGGGCCCTCCGCGCTCGACGGCGCGATCCCGAGATGCAGCGAGGAACCGCGATCGCCAATCAACCCGAAGACCGCGATGAACACGACCGGGAACAAGAAGCCAAACGCGATGGTCGAAACGTTGCGCGACATCGCGAGGAGCGGATACAGCGTGAGCGCAGCCAGGGAGCGCAGCTCGTTCGGCCGCCGAGCCGATACAACCACGCGACTTCGACGCTCATTCATCTCGGAGGCTCCGACCCGTCAGCCAGATGAATACGTCCTCCAGCGTCGCGTCCTGGCGCACGATCGGCTTGCGGAAGCCGGTCCCGAGCAGCTCGCCGATGAGCGCGCGTGGGGTTCCGATGCGAATGATGCGCCCGCGGTCCATGACCGCGATCCGATCGCAGAGCTGCTCCGCCTCGTCCATGTAGTGCGTCGTCAGCACGACCGTGGTCCCCTCGTTCCGAACCTCGCGAATGAGGTCCCAGAGGTTCAGGCGAGCCTGCGGGTCGAGCCCGGTGGTGGGCTCGTCGAGAAAGATGACCGAGGGTCGGTGGAGGAGCGTGGTCGCCAGAGAGAAGCGCTGCTTCTGCCCACCCGACAGCCGGTTGTAAAACGTGGACGCCTTGTCCTCGAGCTGAAACCGTCGAAGCAGCTCCATCGGGTCGACGCGAACGTTGTACAGGGCCGCGAACATGCGCAGGAGCTGGATGAGCGAGAGCTCCGGATAGAAGCCAGCGGTTTGGAGCTGAACGCCGATCCGCGACTTGACGGCCCACGAGTCCCCTCGCGCGTCGATGCCATCGATCAGGACACGTCCGCTCGTCGGCTGCTGGAGCGTCTCCATGATCTCCAGCGTTGTCGTCTTCCCCGCACCGTTCGGTCCGAGAATGCCGAACACCTCGCCGCGCCCCACGGTGAAGGAGATGCCGTCGACCGCGGCGAGCGAGCCGAAATGCTTGTGGAGGTCGCTGACCTGAATGATCGGGTCGCGCTCGAATTCCGCGGGGAACCCGGGGGAATCGAGCTGGATGGCTGCGTGCATGAAGGATCCAATTATCGCGAGGGTGAGCGCGGAATTATCTCATGCCAGGGCGGATGCGCAGGGGCGCGCCTGCCCCAACGAGTCAGTCGAACACCGTGTCCAGATCGATCGACACGCCGGGTAACGCCGCCGGATGGACAATGCCCTGGGTATGCAATGATTCGCGGTAGCCCCCGTTGGGCTCACGAATCCAGCTCGTCACCGTGCGATCATACGGATGGACTCGCCAGATCTCGAGATCGCCGCGCTCCTGATCCTCGCGCAGCTTGGTTTCGATTTCGTAATCACCGGTCGAAGGAGACCAGACCTCGATCACGAGTGGGAGCGGCTCCGTGTAGACCTCCAAGCGCCGTGTGTTTTGCTGACCGCACGCCAGCGCCATGGGCACGACGGAGATATCCGGAATGAAGTAGCTTTGGCACGATCGGCGCAAGCGTCCCGAATCATGTCGCATGCGAAATGCGCGCCGATCAAGCTGCGCAGCAAGCTGAACCGCGAGATTGAACGCGACATCGTTGTGCTCGAAGGTCATGGCTGGCTTGGACTGCAGCTTGCCGCACACAAGTTCCCATTTCGTGTCGGAGTCTTCCGACGCCAGTCGCAAGTATGTGTCCTCGCTGATGGGCACGTGCGCTCCCCAAAAGGTGCTCCAGACCATTGTATTCGGCTAGCCGGCAAAGAGATCCGACCACTTCTCGGTCGTCTGGCGTCTCAGCTCCGCGCTCACCTTGTTGGCCTTCGGGAAGTCCTTGATCCACTCATAGGGCTTGCACGCGTTGATGATGGCGCGCGAGCTGGTGTATTCTCCCCGCTTCTTCTGCTCGGGCGGGAGACGCGGATCGAGCGCGCTCGATTGGCAGCCAGTGAGGATCGAGATGGTCGTCGCCGGATCGCATCGGGTGCCGATCGCCCAGAAGACCTCCTGCGGGTCGTGGACGTTCACGTCTTCGTCCACGACGATGACGAAACGGCCCATGTATTCGCCCGAGGCGGCGAGCGCCGCCTTCATCGCGTGGCCGGGGTAGCGCTGCCGGATCTGAACGACCACGACACCGGGGATCGAAAGGGGAACGACGTCCAGAACGTCCTCGACGCCAGCGCGCTGCAGCCGCTCGCGGACGCGTCGTCCCTCTGTGGGGAGACCGAAGTGGGAATTCACCATGATGTTTCGCAGCGGCGGCGTGCCGAAGATAATGGGATCGTTGCGGTGGTACAGCGCTTTGACTCGAACGACCGGTTCCGGCCGCGTGCCGGACGCGTAGTAGCCGGTCCACTCGCCGAACGGACCTTCGTCGCGGGCTTCGACCTCCGGCGGCGGGACCTCGCCGGCGAGCACGATCTCCGCGGTCGCCGGGATGGGCAATCCAGTAACCGGCTCTTCGACGACGTCCACCGGAGAGCCGCGCATGTGCCCGACGAGATCGTATTTCGCGACTCCCCGCTTCTGGCCGAAGTACTGCGCCGACCCAAGAAACATCATCGGCTCCTGGCCAATGGAGATCGCCACCGGGCAGCTCTGTCCCCGCTCCCAGTACTTGCGGCGGATGATCGCTCCGGTGTGGTTCGGCGTGATGTAGAGGCCCACGGTGTTCCGGTCGTGCACCATCACCCGATAGGTCCCGAAGTTCACAAGCCCGGTGTCCGGGTCGCGCATGAACACGACGCAACCGGTGCCGATGTACCGGCCACCGTCCGCTTCGTGCCAGAGGGGCGTGGGGAACTTGAGCACGTCGACGTCGTCGCCCTGAAACACGTTTTCGAACACCGGCCCGGTCGCGAGGAGCTCCGGAGGAACCGGCTGAAAGCTCGCGAGGCGCCGGTCGAACTCGTTGAGGGCGTCATCCAGCGCTGCGTCTCGCGGAAGGCCGAGCGTCATCAGCGCTCGCGGGAGCGTGTCCATCGCGTTGGCGAGGATGCGGAATCCGGGTCCATAGCCCTGGATCTCGTCGAAGAGGAGCGCGGGGCCCTTCTTCTCGTGATTCAGCTCGACGATGGCGCCGATCTCGAGATCCGGGCTCGCGCCGCAAACGACCCGGAGGTCGTTCTGTGCCTCGAGCGCGGCGAGAAATTCGCGCAGGTCACGAAAGGCGACGGCCAAGGCACACCTCCAGTTGAGCGCCGCGCCCTCAGCCTGGCGCGGCCGCGCGAATGCTTTGGAGCACGGTCTCCGGGGAGAGGTGCGAGTCGGTGACCCGTCCGCCCAGGTGCCAGATCGCATCCTCGACCGCGTTGGCGATGCACGCTGGCGGCGGAATCGTCCCACTCTCACCCATCCCCTTGGAGCCCAGCTCTGTGAAGGGGGTGGGCGTCTCGATGTGGCCGAGCGCTAGGGGCGGCGCGTCGGTGAAGCGCGGGAGGATGTAATCCATAAAGGTGCCTGTCAGGAGCTGGCCGTCCGCGTCGTAGAGAAATGCCTCCGTGAAGGCCCAGCCAAGCCCGTTGACGACACCCCCCATCGTCTGCCCGTCGACGATCATGGGGTTGATGATGCGGCCACAATCCTCCGTGGCCACGTATTTGAGCACTTTGACTTGCCCTGTCTCGCGGTCCACCTCGACGAGCGCCCCGTGGAAGATGGCGGCCACCGTATTCGACCCGGGGTCGTCCCCGGGCCACCCCCAGTGATACGTGGCCTCGAGGCCCAGATCGGTCCCCATGCCAAACGCCCTCGGCGCAACGTGGGCCGTCGCAGCCAGCTCCCGGAGCGTGACGCGGCGATCGGGGACTCCCTTGATGACGGCATCGCCACCGATGAATTCGACGTCGTCCGGGTGCGCTTCCAGAAGACGCGCCGCCAGCTCCGCGAGGTTCCCCGCCAGCTTCTTTGCCGCCCCGTACACGGCCGGCGCGCCCGTGGTCGAGAACCGAGAGCCGTAGGTCCCGCCGCTGGGCGTCCAGTGGTTGGTGGCGGTGTCGAGCCGCACGACGACCCTGATCTTCGATGGATCGACGTCGAAGCGATCCGCGACGATCTGGGCGATGGTCGTTTCGTGCCCCTGACCCTGGCACAGCGTTGGGGAATGCACGACGAGCCGGCCGTCGGCGTCGACCGAGACCGTCGCCACGTCGATCGCGGACTCCGGCGGCCGATCCAGCCCGAACTGGCGGGTCAGGCCCGCCGCCTTCGGTCCGGTGTGCTCCATCGCCGCGCAGAGGCCGAGCCCAACCAGCCTTCCTTCGCGGCGCGCCTCCTCCTGCTGGCGGCGCATCGCGTCGTAGTCGAGCAGCCGCTTGGTCATGTCGAGGAGGGCGGGCGGATCGCCGCTGTCATACAGCGTGCCGCTGATGGTTCGGTACGGAAACTCACCGGGCGGGATCAAGTTCTTCGCTCGGAGGTCGGCAGGATCCATCTCTAGGGCGCGAGCAAGGCGGTCGACGATCCGCTCCACCATGAAAAAGTACTGAACGCGGCCGTAGGCGCGATTCGACGAGACCGGACACTTGTTGGTGAGCACGCAGATGGACTGCACGCGCGCGTTGCGAAAGGCGTACGGACCCGTCATATCCTGCACGCCCTGCACGGCGCCAAACGGCTCGTTGAGACAGACGTACCCGCCCTGGTCGTCGATCAGTCGCAGCCGCATCCCGAGGATCGTGCCGTCGCGCCGCGCGGCTAGCTCCGCGTAGCCGATCCGACCCGTTCCGTGGTGGCTGGCGCGAAGATGCTCGAGGCGGTCTTCCGTCCACTTGACGGGACGTCCCACCTTTCGAGATAGCACCGCCAGCAGCACCGCCCGCTGATGCACCCACGCCTTGACGCCGAAATGGCCGCCGACGTCGGGGACGATGAGCCGGATGTCGGCGTGGCCGAGACGCAACGCCCGTGCTGAGGCCGAATAGCGGCCGAGGTTGCCCAGGTTGGCCCAGACGGTAACCTGGTCATTGAGCGGATCGAAGCTGGCGATGGCGGCGAGGCCTTCGAGGGGCGTCGATCCGTGGCGGTACACCTCAAATCGATCGCGCACCACGACGTCGGCCTCGGCGAACGCGCCGTCGACGTCGCCGAACTCCCACACGCGGTTCATCACTTCGTTGCCGCCCGGCGCGCCGGGATGGATCTCGGGCTGGTCAGGATCGGCCGCGTGCTCCGGGTCCATCACGCAAGGAAGCGGCTCGTACTCGACCTCGATCGCATCTACCGCGTCCTCGGCGATGTATCGATCCTCCGCGGCCACGACGGCGACGATCTCTCCCGCGAAGCGGGCTGTGTCCGTCGCGATGTAGTACCACGAGCCGCCCTTGGGATACGTCGAGCCCTTCTCCGGTTCGATCACCCCGAGCACGTCCTCGCCGGTGATTACGCCGTAGACGCCCGGCATCGCCAGTGCGCGCGAGGAGTCGATGCGCGTGATCCGCGCGTGGGCGTGCGGACTGCGCACCATGGCGGCGTGCAGCATGCCCGGCACCGAGATGTCGTCGACGAACTGGCCGCGGCCAGTCAGGAATCGAGCGTCCTCGTTGCGCAGGACGGGCCTGCCGATCCAGCTCTGGCGCACGGACGCGGGGCTCGCGGGAACCTCGTGCATGATCCGCTCCTACTCCAGGTCCCAGAGATGCGCATTGCGATTGTAGGTGCCGTACGGCCGGCCGGCGCTGTCGCCGCCTTCGTAGTCGTCGTACGCCTTCACGCCGGTTCGCACGCCGATATCCGTCGCGACGCCATATTGCACGAGGAACGGCAGCTCCGCGGCGACGAAGTCGCTCACGGCCTTCATCGCGTCGAACTGGTCGCGCTCCGACAGCGATTGACGGTAGCGATCGACCAACGCCTGGGCGCGCGGATCGTCGTACCCGCCGCGATTGCCCGTCCAGCGGTTTTGTGGGCCCGCGGCGGGTCCCTCGAGCCGGCCCAGGATCCCGTCGCCGCTCGCCTGGGCGCTCGCCTCCCACCCAGGGTAGGACGAACGATACTCGTTGTTCCGGACCTGAGGCGGCGGAACGAGCAGCTCCTCGACCTCGAGCCCGAGGCGCCGCCAGGAATCGGCGAACGCCGGCACCTCGCGGATGATATCCTGCGTCGCCGAGATGGCCGTGTGAAACGTTCGACCGTCGGACGCGTTGCGCAGGGCGCCATCGGCGCCCGCCACCCAACCCGCATCCCGAAGCATGCTCTTGGCACGCTCAGGATCGTAGGAGTACTGGCGGAGCGAGTCCTTGGTGGCGAGGTAGTAGGGATCGTTGGGCGGCAGCAGCTCGAAGGCCGCCAGCTCGCGGTGGCCCGCGAAGAGGCCCTCCGCGAGCGCCTCCCGATCGATGGCGCGATAGAGCGCCGCGCGCACCGGGAGATCGAGCGTGGTAGGCTCGAGCTGCACCGAGGGGCGCCACTGTGGCGCGAGGAACCGAAATCCCGTGGGACGGATGTAGACGCGGCCGCCTCCCATCGCCTCCCACCGGTCCTTGAGCTGAAAGCCCAGCTCACCCGTCAGCACGTTCTCCGGGAACAGATCGACGGTGCCGGCGAGGAGGTTCGAAAAGAGCGTCTGCTGGTCGGAGAAGACTTTCACCCGTAAGATATCGATCTTGGGCCGCCCCAGGAAGTACCGATCAAACGCCTCGAACACGGCCTCGCTACTCGGATCATATGACGTGAGGCGAAATGGGCCGTCGCCCACGAACTGCGACGTCCAGTACGGCAGATTGATGAACTCCTCCGCGTTCCCGGTTTCCTGGTAGCGCTGGAAGGGCTCCTCCAGCAAGTGCCGTGGCAGCGGGAAGAAGAACCGCAGTCCAAGCGACCCACCGAGATAGTAGGGCTGCCGAAAGTTCAGAACGAAGGTTGTGTCGTCGGGCGCTTCCGCCGAATCGAACAGCAAGAGGGCGTCCCGTTGGGGATAGGGCAGGCCCCGATCGCTCTCCACGTTCGCCGTAAACACCATGTCCTGCGCCGTGACCGGCACGCCATCGTGCCACAGCACATCCGGCCGGAGCGTGTACACGACGCGCATTCGGCCATCAGGCAGGACGCTGATGCTGCCATCCTCGACGTTCGGCACTCTCGTGGCAATGCGGCCGATGGGCTTGCGCGTCGTGACGTCTGAGGTGATGAGCGCGGCCGAATGGAGCTCATTCGCGGCGCTCCACCCGCCCGTCGATGTGCTTCCGACGACGATGCCGAAGCCGCTGATATTGTCCGTGACCGCGTAGACGAGCGTCTTTGTTCGCGCGGGGCGCGATTCCGCTCCGGTGTCGCCGCCGACGTTCGGGCGTTGCGGCGCCGCGCTGACGCAGCCCGTGAACATCGTCCCCAGGACGGCGAGGAACGCGAGGACGGCCGCCGCGCCCCGCCGCGCGCCGCCACGCGATCGCGATCTCCGGTACGCGCTGGTCCCGGCGCAGTGGTCGCGGGATAGTGTGAACATTACTCGCCTTCCCAGAGGTGCGCGTTTCGCGAGTAGGTGCCGTACGGCCGCGCCGCGCTGTCGCCGCCGTCGTGGTCGTCGAGAGCATGGACGCCCTTGCGTACGACCAGATGCTCCGCGGTGCTGAAGAGGATCAGCATGGGGAGGGTGTCGGCCACGAAGTCACTGATCGCCTTCATCGCCTGGAGCTGATCGTCGCGGCGCAAGCTCGATCGGAAGCTGGCGATCAGCTCCTGGGCGCGCGGATCGTCGTATCCGCCGCGATTGCCGGTCCACCGGTTCTGCGGGCTCGCGGCGGGCCCTTCGAGTCGTCCCAGGATCTCGTCGCCCCCACCCTGCGCGCTCGCCTCCCAACCCGGGTAGAGCGCCCGTGTCTCCGCGTTGCGGATTTGCGCCGCCGGAACCGTGATCTGCTCGACGTCGATGCCGAGGCGCCGCCAGTAATCGGCGAACGCGTTGGCTTCGCGCTCGATGCGGCCGGGCGTCGCGGTGATGGACGTCCGCATGCGGCGTCCGTCCGCGCTGCTCCGCAACGCTCCATCCGGACCGGCGACCCAGCCGGCCTCGCGAAGCGTCGCCTGCGCGCGCTCGGGGTCATACGCGTAGCGGCGAAACGCGTCCTTCGTCGCGTCGTACAGCGGCTCACCCTCCCACAGGAGCGCCCACGCCGCCAGCTCGCCGTGTCCGGCCTGTAGCCCCTCCGACAAAGCGACGCGGTCCAGCCCCTCGTAGAGGGCCGCGCGAACACGAAAGTCGGACATGGACGGCTCGCTCTGAACCTCCGGCCGCTCCTGTGGCGAGAGGAAGCGCTGGGCGCTCTTGGTCACGAAGACCGAGCCTCCTCCTGTCGACGCCCACTGGTCCATGAGCTGAAAGCCAAGCTCCGGCTGCAACACGGTTTCCGGCACGATATCGACGGTGCCCGACTGGATATTGGCGTACAGCGTATTCAAGTCGCTAAAGACCAGCACGCGGATCGTGTCCACCTTCGGTCGACCGAGAAAGTAGCCATCGTACGCCTGGAACTCGATCGGCCCTGCCGAGTCGAACGACGTCAGCCTGAACGGTCCGAGATGGATGTACTCCGACGTCCAGTACGGGAGGTTGACGATGTCGTCTGGGTTCGTGCTCTCCAGATACCGCTCGTAAGCTGGCTCCAGGATGTGGCGCGGATACGGCCAGAACATGCGCAAACCGAGCTGGTCGGCGCGGTAGTAGGGGCCTTTGAAATTCAGCACGAACGTTGCATCGTCGGGGGCCTCCGCCGAGGCGAGCATTCGGGTCACGTCCGATTGAATCGTCGGGATCCCCGCATCGGTGTTGAACCGATAGGAGAACACGAGGTCCTGAGCGGTGAATGGCTGGCCATCGTGCCAGGTTACACCCGGGCGAACGTGATAGATGACTCGCATCCGGCCGTCCGGCAGGAGCGAGATGTCCCCGTTGTCGAGAGAGGGGACGCGGTCGATCAGGCGCCCAACCGGCTGGCGTGAGTGCACGTCCGATGTGATCAGCGCATTCGAATGGACTTCTGCGATGGAGAACCAGCCGCCGGTGGTCGTGCTCGCCAGGCCGACGAGTCCCATATTGGGAACGTTGCCGGCCACGGCAACGGTGATCGTCGTAGCGCGCTTGGCCGCAGTCGTCCCCGGCACCTTGCCCGACTGCCCGGTAGGTGCGCCGGGCGCCGGCTCCGCGCACGCGGTGAACAGCGCCATGATCAGAAGAAGCACGCTCCACCATCGGCGCGGCGGGCAGACTTCGAGAAGCATTGGTCCTCCAGGGCGCGGCATTATAGCAGCGATGGATCAACACCCGTTGCCGACTCGGTCCGCTTGCCCGCGAGCCGATATGATGGAGCCCTGAATCTCATCCGGAGGACGCCGATGAAGCGAAGTACCGATCGCATCCTCACGACGCACGCAGGTAGCCTCCCTCGACCCGACGACCTCCGCGAGATGGTCGCGGCGAAAGCGGCCGGGAATCCCTACGACCACGCACGGCTGGCGAATCGCACGCGCGAAGCCGTGGGCGACGTCGTCCGCAGGCAGCTCGCCTGCCGGATCGACTGCGTCAACGACGGCGAGTTTGGGAAGTCAAACTTCTCCAACTATGCCCGCGAGCGGCTCACCGGGTTTGAAGAGCGCGAAATCCCTGGCGATAGCGTTCCTGTCGTCGGTATCCAGGGGCGAGACATCAAGGAGTTTCCTGGCTATTTCCTGGAGCATGGCGGGTTCGCGATGGCCACGGTCACTGGAGGTCAGATCAATCGCCGCCAGATTGGGCTTCGCGCCGACCGCCGCCAGCTCTTCTGCGTCGGCCCGCTCTCGTATGTGGGCACCGCCGAGCTGCAGCTCGATCTCGAGAACTTCAGGGCCGCCCTCCAAGGCGTCAACCCGGCGGACGCGTTTCTGCCGGCCGTCGCCCCCGGCACGATTGAGCACTGGCTTCACAACGCCTACTATCCGTCCGACGAGCAGTACCTGGAGGCGATCGCCGACGCGATGCACGTCGAATACAAGGCGATCACCGACGCGGGGTTTATCCTCCAGATCGACGATCCCGACCTCCCCGACGCTTGGCAGATGCACCCCGACATGAGTGTGGCGGACTACCGACGCTATGCCGCGCTCCGCCTCGAAGCGCTCAACCACGCGCTCCGCGACGTCCCCGTCGAACAGACCCGGCTCCACGTGTGCTGGGGCAGCTACCACGGACCCCACAAGCACGACATCCCGCTCAAGGAGATCGTCGACCTCGTGCTGTCCGTCAAGGCGCAGGCCTATTCGGTGGAGGCGGCGAACCCGCGACACGAGCACGAGTGGAAGGTCTGGAAGGACGTGCGCCTACCCGAGGGGAAGATCCTGATTCCCGGAATCGTCGGTCATTCGAGCGACTTCATCGAGCACCCCGAGCTGGTCGCCGAGCGCATCGTCCGCTTCGCGGACATCGTGGGCAAGGAGAACGTGATCGCGGGCACCGACTGCGGGCTCGGCGGGCGCGTGGGCCATCCCGACATCGTGTGGGCCAAGCTGGAAGCGCTCGCTGAGGGCGCGGATCTCGCGTCGGAAGAGCTGTGGGGATAAGCAGCGAGCTTGCCGGCCTACCTGAATTCCCACGTATAGACGTTCCAGTTGATGGCGGTATCGGGCGGCACGTTCCCCGGTCCGACCAGCCCGCTGACGAAGCCCGTGACGCTGGGCTGGAAATAGAGCGGGATGACCGGCAGCTCCTCGCTGAAGATCCGCTGCATCGCGACAAAGGTCTGCGCGCGCTCGGTGCGATCCAGCGTGGTATTGACGGTCTCCGCTAGCCGGTCAAAATCCGGATTCGACCAGCCGCCGCGGTTGCTTCCTACCCATCGGTTCTCCGGTCGCGGGATGCCCGCGCTGTTGTAATCGACGAGCGCGGCCTCGCCCAGGCCCTGGCTGAAGATGAATAGGCCAGGGAACGTCGCACGCACCTGCGCGTCCTGGACGAGGGCCGCGGGATTGACATACTCGGTGAAATCGAATCCGGCGCCTCGCCACCCGCTCGCCAGCGTCGACATCTCGGCTTCGAAGAACGCGCTGGCGTTGGTCCGCACCTCAGGGGCGAAACGACCGTCCGTCGGGCTCGCATAGACGCCATCAGCGCCTTTGGTGAAGCCGGCATCGGCCATCAGCGCCTCGCTCTTCCGCGTGTCGAGCGGGTACTTCTGGACGGCGCGGTCGAGATCGGCCCCGTACCAAACCGTCGGAGGAATGATGCCATCGGCCATGAAGCCGTTCCCCTCGAACTGGACGTCGTTCAGCGTTTGTTTATCGACGGCGAAAGCCAGCGCTCGGCGCACGCGAGCGTCGAGGAGCGCCCGCGGGGTGGTCAGCTCGGGACGAAGCTGCACCGCCGCTCCGCGGAACAGATCCGGCTTGAACAGCACGGTGCCTGCCTTCTGGCTCGTCCACTGGTTCTTCAGCAATAGCCCCTGCTGGAACTGGAGCGACGAATCCGCGGAGAGCTGCGCGTCGCCGGCCAGCATGACAGCGAGGGATGCGTTGGGGTCGCTACTCCATCGAATGGTGATTCGGTCGATACGCGGTCGCCCGAGGACGTGGCCGTCGAAGGCGACGGATTCGATGAAGGCGCCCGGCTCCCACCGCTCGAGCCGGTACGGGCCCGCACCCACGTAGTCCCGCGTCCAGAAAGCGTCTCCGCTGAAGGCATCGGGCGCAGCGCGGCCGTCGAAGGAATCTTGCAGGATGTGGCGGGGCAGCGGCGGGAAGTCCTCGGTCAGGAGTCCCGCGTTCGCGTACGACTGCCGCCACCGAATGATCACGGTCCGCGCGTCCTCGGCAACCACGTCCTCGATGAGGTTCTGCGGCGCACCGGTGGCAAGCCCGAGATCGGGCGCCGAGTAGACGCGGTACGAAAACACAAAGTCCTCCGCGTCCAGCGGACTCCCGTCGTGCCAGGTGAGAGCGGGGCGGAGCGTGTACGTCGTCTCCATCCGGCCGTCAGGAAACACCTTCCACGTCGCCGTATTGAGTCGCGGGAGCTCCGCGGCGAGGTACGGGATGACCTCCCCGTGGTCGTCGAGCAGGCCAAGCGTCGCGTTGAACAGCCGGCGCGTGGACGTGAGAATCGTGCCCGCTTGCTGGAGCGACTTGGACGCAAGGCTCGCGGGCTCGACGCGGATCAGCATGACCAGATTCCGCGAGGGCTGCGGCTCGCCGCCCGCCGGCGCGCGCTGACCCGGCGGCCCAGTCGGCGCACTCTGGCAGCCGGCCACCAGCACGATCAGCGCCGCAACCGTCGCGGCGCGCAGCCGGATGCGGTCCGCCCACGGTCTCCTCATGAGCGAGGGCACACTATCCTCGTTCGTCCGGCGCGGCGGGGGGCACGCCTCCGCCGCACCGCAGCCGCGCTACCCGAGCGGCGCACCCAGAGCAATGGCGAACTGCATGGCAGCCGATCCATTAATGCCGCGCCATCAGCTCCGCCTCCGCCGCATCCTGCCATCGAACGCCCTTGGGAAGTATGACGTCCGCCGCTCGAACGCCGCGATAACTGGCCGGATTCACGCCGGGCGGATCGATACCCTCCGCGACGTTCTTGACCGCGTCCAGCATGATCTGCCGGAAGGCGATCACGGCCCGATCGGTGCTCCCCAGATGCTCGCGCGAGCGATCCACGACCCGCCCCATGCTCTCCTGAACCGCGAGGTCCTGAGTGTTCAGCCCGGTGATGCCGGTGAACGTCCGTGTGCGCTGGATCGCGCGATCGATGAGCCAATCGTTGGCGCGCGTGCGGTGCCGGGTCATCGTCTCGCCCGTCAGGGGGTTGCGGCCCGCGTGGGTCTCCGCCTCTTCAATGAACTCGGGCGTGAGGGGCTTGTCATCGTCGACGGACAGGATGAAGTTGTAGACGCACGTGTTTTCGTCGTCTATGGGCACCCACATGTGCCCCTGGAGCCGAGGCACCGCGGTCTTGCCGGCGCCGCGCCGGCCCTCGAGCTGGTGCGATCGATACTGCTGGAAGGGCATGAAGAACTGGTACACGCGAAGATAGATGCCATCGTCTCCGATGTCGCGCAGGCTCGCGTAACGGAACCCGTAATCCGTCTTCTCCACTTCGAGGGTCGGCGCGCCGTCCATGGTTCGGAACGCCAGACGATCGGAGATGTCATTGCGGTGCAGGAACGAGGAGTGCGCCGTATCGATGCCCCCCTCGATGGCCTGGACAAAGTTGCAGTACTCGTGGGTTCTCGAGACGAACCGGTGGCTCGCCGGTGCCCTCGTCCACTCCATGGCCGGAAGCTCCGGCCGCTGTTCGGGCGGCCCCATGTACGCCCAGAGCACGCCCGCCAGCTCCACCAGCGGATAGGCGGTCGCGTGGACCTTCTCTTTGAATCGGCTGTCCACCGGCTCGGTGGGCATGTCGACGCAGTTGCCGTCAACGTCGAACTTCCATCCGTGATAGACGCAGCGGAGGCCGTTCTCTTCATTGCGGCCGAGGAAGAGGGATGCGCAACGGTGCGGACAGTAGTCGTCGAGCAATCCCAACCGGCCCGACGAGTCCCGAAACGCGACCAGATCCTCACCGAGGAGGCGCACACGCATCGGCGCGCAGTCCGGCTCCGGAAGATCGGACGCGAGGAGCGCCGGCAGCCAATAGCGGCGCAGCACCGAACCCATCGGTGTGCCCGGCCCTACGCGGGTGATCATCTCATTCTCTTCATGATTCAACATCGCTCGGCCTCCCAAACCTGCCCCATGGTGAACGAAGCCCAGTATAGCGTCTTAGCGCTGACCCTCGAATCGGGCGAGGCCGGTGCGAACGCTCACGGCGCGGGCCAAGACAGCGGCGCCGATCGTCAACAAAAAGATGATGACGCCGACGACTGTCGCCGGCTCAAAGAGCCCCGTGTCCATGTACTCGAGCTGCACCAACGAGAGCGGCTTGTTGTTGGCCGATCCGAGCAGCGCGACGAGGCTCACGCTGGACGCCGCGGCCCCGAAGTTCTGGAGCGCGACCACAGCGATCGTGGGGGCGATGAGGGGGAGCACGACCCGACGGAGGGTGTAGATGCGGCCGGCGCCGGACGCCCAGGACGCCTCTTCCAGCTCGGCGCCAAGCTGCATCATGCTCGTCTTGATCAGCTGCACGCCCAGCGTCAGCCCGGCGAAACCGAGGGCGATGATCAGGATCCAGACGGTCCCGTAGAGCGGCCGAAAGATGGGCGTTCCGATAAAGAGCCACAGGAGGCCGAGGCTCGTCACGATGCCGGGCACCGTGCTGGGAATCCAGGTGAGCATATCCAGCAGCCGACGGCCAACGAAACGCGTGCGGACCGATACGTAGGCGATGACGGTGAAGAGCACGACCGAGAAGATCGTCGCACCCGCGGCGATCACGAGCGTGTTGACCAACCCCTTGACGAGCTGCCGATCCGTGAGGATGCGCCGCCAATTGTTGAGCGTCCACGGATCGGGGAGATCGAACTGTCCGAAGACCTTCATGAAGGTCCCGACCAGCATGAACAGGATGGGCAGGACGATCATCACGATGAGCATGCCAGCGACGACGCAGAACAGCGGCCAGCGCATGACCCCGAGGTCGAACAGGCGGTTGGTGTACTTCCCGGACACCGTGGTGTAGCTGCGCCGGCCGGCGATCCACTGCTGGAGCGCGATGAGCGGCACGAGGGCCGAGAGGATCACCATGCTGAGTGCCGTCGCCTTGCCGTATTCGGGCGGCGACTGCATGACCTGCCGGTAGATGAGCGTGCTGTACACGTCGATCTTCGATGCGCCGCCCAGGATCAGCTCGATCTCGAAGGACTGCATCGATCGGATGAGGCCCAGCAGCGTGACGAACAGGATCGTTGGGGTCATCAACGGGACGACAATGCGGAAGAGCGTGTGCGGCATGCTGGCCCCTGCGGCGCGCGAGGCCTCCTCGAGAGAAGAATCCATGTTTCGGAAGGCCGGAGTCAGCAGGAAGACCTTTAAGGCGACGAGGTTGATGACCAGGTGGGCGACGACGATGCCCCACCAGGAATAGATGTCGAACGAGAACCCCGGCACGATGTTCCGGATCGCGTTGAGAAGGATCCCGTGGTGGCCATCGAGGAGCAAGATCCAGCCGAGCAGAACCGGGAGGCTGGGAAGGAGGAGCGCAAACCAGAAGCACACCTCGAGCCAGGATCTGCCCGGGAGATTCGTTCGCGCGAGGAGCCACGCGATGCTGACGCCGAGCCCGATCGCGATGGCCTGGCGGGTGATGGCGAGGCTGACGGTGTTGCGCAGCGCGGCGACGATCCGGGGCTGGCTGAAGGCCGCCTGCCAGTTGTCGACTCCCCAGGCGCCAGCTTGCCCGAACGGACCGACACGAAAGCTATTGATAGCCAGGAGCAGGATCGGATAGAGCACGACGAACGCGACGAGCGCCAGAAGCGCCGCGTAGGCGACGGCTGAGATCTCGAGACGGAGATGGGGCAATCGCCGCTGAAACGCAGGGCGTACGGCGGTGGCGACGGACATGGCGGCTCAGCCGCCGACGGACAGCGTCGAAGCCACCGCTACCTGCCTCCGCTCTCTTCGACCTTTTTGTACGCCGCCAGGACCGCCTGCATCTCCGGCCTCCCGGCCTCCATGCCCTGGAGACTGTACTTCTCGAGGTGGTCGTAGTCGGGCATCGCCTGATCCTTGATGGCGTCGGGGTTCGGGTCCACATCGACGCGGATGCTCTGCGCCTGGTCGTAGGGCGGCGGGGTCGTGGCTTCCACGCTCTGCACGAAGGCCTGCTGGCCCTCCTTGGAGAGGAACCAGTTGAGGAACACGGCCGCCGCGTTCGGATGCGGCGGGTTCTTCAAGATGCCGACCCCGTAGCTCAGCATGTACTCATACCCGGTGAGCTGCTGCATGCTCTTGCAGCCGCCCTCCCGCTGGCAGGCGTCCATCGTCTCTCCATCGATGCCGATGGCCACCGGGTACTTCCCATTGATCAGGTCTTGAGTCATCAATCGGGCGTTGTCGATGAAGACCGGCTGCTGGTCGATCAGGAGTTGATCCAGAAACGCCTGTCCCTTGTTGTGAAGAAGGCCCGTCAGCGTGAGCGACCCGGCGTGCGGCGCGCTGGGTGTGCGGATCGCGATCTTGCCCTTGAGCTTCGGGTCGACGAGCTGATCGAGGGTGTTGAACTCGCTCGCCGGCAGCAGGTCGCGGTTCACCCAGACGTTCGTCGTCACGTTGCCCTGATACGCCATGACGTAGGGCTCGGAGCTCACGTAGAGCGGCTTGCCCCCGCGGTACTGCGTCGAGTCGGTCACCTCGGGGAGGATCAGGTAGGGGATCAGGCTCTCGAAGCCGCCAGCGGGGACGACGGTCTCCACCATATTGCTGGTCGGCGATACCCAGACGTCGTATCCGTAGATCCCATTCTGCTGCTCGGTGATCACCTTGGGCGTGAACTCGCTCGGACGCATCGACACCTGCTCGACCGGGATGTCCGGGTACTTCTCGCCGAACTTCTCGATCTCTTTCTGGTAGTACAGGTTCGTGTGGGTCACGACCACGACCTTGCCTTCCTGCTTCGCCGCATCCAGCGTCTTGGCCCACCGCGCCTGGGGATCGTCGGACTCGCGCGCGGGCGCGGCGAGGCCGCCGGTCGGCGGGGCGCCCGTCTTTCCGCCACACGCGGCGATGAGCAGCACGATCGCAGTGGTCAGAAACAACCCGAGTCGGTTCACGGGAGCCTCCTTGCGGTCTCTAGCACATCATAGCGCGCGTGCGCGGTGACGCTCGCAGGTGAACAACGCGCTGCCCGTCTGGGTGGCCGCTCGCCGGATCAAAAGCTCGCGAGAGACCGTCCAGCGTCCAGCGGAAGGAGCGCCCCCGTGATGTGCCGCGCGTCATCCGACGCGAAGAAATACACGGCCGCGGCCACATCTTCCGCTGTGTGCAGCTCGCCGAGGGCAGCCTCCGCCTTCATGCGAGCGAGCTGCTCCGGAGGGAAGTGGGCGTCTCGTGACAGGGTGGGCCCAAGCAGGACGGCGTTGACGCGGATTGCGTCCCGCCCGTGGTCGAGCGCCATCGCCCGCGTGAGCGCGCTCAACGCCGCCTTGCTGGCCGATCGAAGCGCTCGTCCTCGCACGCCGGCGCGGGCGATGGACGACATATTGACGATCGCGCCGCCGCCCCCCTTCGCGATCGTTGGGATCGCGGCCCGCGAGACGTAAAGGACAGATTTCAGGTCCGCCGCCATCTCCTCGTCGAAGTCCTCGTCGGAGATGTCCATGATCGTGCCGATGATCCGCCGCGAGGCGCCGCAGTTCACGATTGCGTCGATCCTGCCGAAACGGTCGACCGCGCCTTGGACGAACCGCGCCGCGTCGCTTTCCTTGCGAACGTCGAGCTCAAAGAACTCGGCGGCGGCTCCGTGAGCCGCCGCCCCCTCCAGCGCCGGCTTCGCGCGCTCGCGAGAAGCTCCGCACGCGGCGACCTGGAATCCCTCGCGGGCGAACCGCTGGACGATCGCCGCGCCGACATCCGAGTCCGCTCCCGTCACCAGCGCGACTTTTCCGTTTGATGCCATCTGCGCTCCTTGTCGTATCGGTCATGGGAACTGAAATCCGGGCGAAAGTTGGGCTGGGCGGTCCCCGGCGCCGCGCTACACGGCGGCCGGCCGCCTCTGCTGGCGGGTCTCTGGATCGATGGCGAACAGCTCGCACGCGGCCAGACCGAGCAGCGTGTCCTTTTCGGACCGGCTGATCTCATCGATGCCGTTCACGATGTCCACCATTCCTTCGCCGGCGCCACCGACTCCGTGGGGAAAGTCGCTGTTCACCATGAACCGGTCCGCTCCGAACTGGCGAACGACGTGCGGGACATTGCGCGCCTCGGCGCCGACGTTGAAGCAGACCCAGAATTGGTCCATGTATTCCCTCGGCCGCTTGAGGATCAAGTCCTTCACCCGCTTTCCCTGATACGGGCTGATGCCGCCGAACGTTTCCATCTCGTAGATCTCCTCGAGGCGATCCATGAGATACGTGAGATAGCCGGCGCCCGTTTCGAGGACGCCGACGCGAAGCTTCGGATACATGTCCAGCACGCCGTACATGATGAGGCTGGCAATCGCCAACGACCCCTCGAAGAGAAAGCCCAGCGCGTTATCCATGTGCATGTGCGGCAGGCGATCGAGGCCGACGGTCGGACCGTTGCGATTGCCATGCACGATGAGGGGAACGCCGAGGAGCTCCATGCGCTCGTAGACCGGCCAGAACTCGTACTCGTTCAAGTTCTTGTCGTTCACGTTGGAGATCACGAGGGGCGCGTGGATCCCCAGCTCAAGGGTCGCGCGATCGAGCTCCTCGACCGCGGCGACCGGGTCCTGCATCGGAAGAACCGCCAGACCGATGAAGCGCCCCGGGTGCGCCTTCAGGACCCGAGCGATGGCGTCGTTGTACGAGCGGCACACGGCGGCGCCCAGCTCGGGCTCGCAGTGATAGGTGAACGTGGCCGGCGACGGCACGAGGACCTGCATGTCGATGCCGGCCTCGTCGAGCCACTGCTCCCGCGGGGCCGGATCGTAGTAGCCCGGATGGTGCCTGCCGGGGATGAGCGAGCACGGGATGCTCCGCTGGTACGGGCTCAGCTTATCGAACTGCTCCGGGAATACGATGAAGTCGCGGCCCAGAGCGTCGAATTGAACGCGGGGCCAGCGGCTGCGGAATCGGCGGCGACTGGTCTCGTCATCGAAGGCGTCCACCGGGAAGAAATGGGCGTCCGTGTCGATCACGATGCTCACGGCTGTCCGTCTCCTTTCAGTCCACATCCCATTTGTCGGCGTTCCACGTCTCCGTCGTATCGAGCCGGTGAGCTCCAACGACGTTCTGAATGCGATTCGCCACGAGCGCCGGTTCGTGATCGTAGAACAGTCCGAGGGCCAGGACGTTCTCGGAGAACGTCGCGACGATATCGCCCAGAGCCTTCGTCCGCTCGCTCACCGAGATGGTCGAGAAGTATCGGTCCAGCATCCGGTCGAACTCGGGGCTCATGTAGCGCGACACGTTGCTTCCGAGGAAGTGGTTCTCGGGGAGGGGCGTCTGCGAGCTGTGGAAGTTCGCCAGCGATTTCACGTCGTGCGCGCGCTTGGTCAGCTCGAAGCTGGGAAACGTCCAACGGTACTCATTGTCGCCCAGCCGCTGGCGAGGGACCACGACGATGTCGGGACTCAGGCCGACCGCCTTCCAGTCGGCCACCACGGCCAAGTTCATCTGCTGGTTCGGCCCCACGTCGGGCGTTCGCGCCTCGAACGCCAGCGGCTGGCCGGCCGCATCGCGCAGCGCACCATCCGAGCCCTGTCGAAATCCGAGGCCGTCGAGAATCTGCAGGGCCCGACGCGGATCATACGGGTAGCGGGCGACGCGCTTCTCGATGTCGGCGTACTGCGGCTGATTTGGCTCGAGCAGGCTGTCGGCGACGGCCGTGGCTCCGCGCTCGTAGACCTCCATCAGATGCTGGCGGTCGAGGGCGTGAAGGAGGGCGCGCCGAAATTGCACGTCGCCGACGATGGCCGGGCTGGGCGTCAGGAGCTGCGGGAAGATGACGACCCAGCGCGCCGGCGCGGTGATCATGTGACCATCGCGCCACTGGTCGGCCACCTCGCCGGCCTGCTCGGGGGTGAAGCCGCGCCCGAGGGTGATCTCTACCACGCCCGCGAGGATGCTGGCAACCATGGCGTTCGGATCGGGGATGAAGCGCACTTCGACCTGATCGATCTTCGGCCGACCGAGGATGAACTGATCGTTGGCTTCCATGATGAGATGGCTGTCGGCCACCCACGTTCGCAGCCTGAACGGCCCGGTGCCGACGAACTGCTCGCTCCAGTACGGGAGATCGATGAACGTCGCCTTATCCGCGGCGAAGGCGGGCGCCAGGATGTGCTCCGGCATCGGCAGGGCGAGGTTATCGTTGGTAAAGCTGAAGAGCCGGTCGGCGCTGATGTCGATCTGCGACCAGTAGACCACGGCCGTGCGGTCGTCCGGCGTCTCGATGCGGGTGATCAGGTCGTAAATTCGATTCCGAAACGCGGGGAAGTCCGGGTCCTTCAACACCTGGACGGTGAACTGCAGGTCGTTCGCCGTGAGCGCGGTCCCATCGTGCCATCGCGCGTCACCCCGAATCCGCCACGTCGTCTCCATCGAGCCGTCCGGCGCGACGCGCCAGGCGCCGTTCTCGATGGTCGGGACCTGTTCCGCCAGCAGCGGAGCCATGCCGCTGTCCGACGTCTGCGCGAGACCCGCATTCAGCATCTGCTCGAGCTCGGGGACCCCAGGCATGGTGTTGCCGCCGGCCGTATTGATCATCGAGTTCAACGTGAACGGATCGGAGATCACGCCGGCGACGATGCGCTTGAGGGGCGCGCTGCTGGGCGCAGCGCGCCCCGCCCCGGTCGACGGATTCGCGGATGGACCGGTCGTCCTCGCGCAGGCCGCGAGGAGGATTACGGCCCCGACCATGGCCACCGCTCGCGCGCACCGATCCATTCCACGCCTCGGTTGTACTTCATAACGCCGCGCGGCCGTGCCTCACGCCCCTGGCGAGCACACGATTGAGCCAGCCCGCGACAGCGGGCCATTGTAATCCGCGAGGCGCGCGTGTCAACTGACGCGCATGGGGGACAGGGAAGCGCATCTCTGCGATCCCCCGTCCCCCTGCGCGATGGTTTGCGATCCGAGGTGCGCGCTACTGGGTGAAGGTGAGAGGCTGCGACGGCGGACTCGCATTGCCGCCGGCGTCCATGGCGATCACTTCGAACGAATAGCTCACGCCGGGCGTGAGCCCGGCCACGGTTGCGCTGTTGGTCAACGTGGTCGAGACCAGAACGAACGCGCTCCCCGCGGTGGACTGGTAGACGCGATACGACGACGCGGCAGTAACCGCCGTCCACGTGATCGTGGCGCTTGTGCTGGATGGCTTACCGGCGAGGGCGAGGCCGGTCGGGGCGGTGAGCCCGGTTCCGCCACTCCCCGCCGTCACGGTGACGGGGGTGGACGGAGTGCTCTGGTGGCCGTACGCATCGACAGCGACCACCTCGAAGCTGTAGACGACGCCGGTTACCAGATTGGCGACCGACGCCGTCGTGGCCGAAGAGGGCGTGCTGGTCACGGCGACGTATGGACCGCCGGCCGTTGATTCCAGGACCTGGTACGTGATAGCTCCCACCGAAGCCGTCCACGAGAGCGTCACGGTATTGCCCGTGTTGCTGGTGACCGTCAGGCCAGTGGGCGCGGTGAGCCCGCCGTACGCGTAGGCATAGCCCGGGTAGTAGCCGTTGTAGTAGCCATACCCGTAAGTCGGATAGCCATAGTAGCCCGAGTAGTAATTCCCGTAGTACCCCGAGTACGGATAGTAGCTATTGTAGCCGTACGAGTACGGGTAGTAACTGTTGTAGCCGTACGAATATGGGTAGTAGCTGTTGTAGCCGTACGAATATGGGTAATAGCTCGAGTAGTAGTTCCCGTAGTAGCCCGAGTACGGATAGTAGCCGGAGTAGTAATTTCCGTAGTAGCCCGAGTAGGAGTTTCCGTAATAACCGCTGTATGGAGCGCCGTAGTTGCCATAACCGTAGCCGTAGGGATAGCCATATTGGGCCTGTGCCGGAAGCGTCGTCGCACCAAACATCAAAAGAATGACCAGCACAGGGACAATTTGCCAGCGCTTTAGCGCAAGAGCCGCCTTCACTCCTTGCCTCCTCACTAGGATGTCGTCAGCCAACGCGCAGATCCTCGCCTGACCGAGGAAGGACGGATTATACCGCATCAACGTGCAATGAAAAGCCGTTATGTCCAGCTTCGCTGCACGAGAGTACAGCATCGACCTCGGCATCGATCGATGGAGAAACCAATCGACCTTCGCGAGGGATCGTACACGGTTGTGAGGCTTAAGTCCAACCGTGCGCGGTGGGAGGAAGGATGAGGAGGTTCGTTAGGTCAAGGCAAATGCGGCTCCCGATCCAAATGCAGAGTTCAGAAGCACGTCCGCTTCGTCAGACCGCTGGGTCTGCCGAAGCCACGTCGCATAGTCTTCGATAAGCGTGGTTAACTCGCCCTCGCTGAGCCTCCACGCCTCCGTCGTGCCGCAGCCGGACACCGATGCGCCATTCTCCGCGAGCTGACGACAGAAGGCGAGGCGAAACAGATCCTGTACGATCGCGGCACGCTGTGCGTCGAGAGCAATAGATGCGTATGCCATTGGGTCACCTCTCGCGAGGATACGCAATCGGCAGTTTAACGGCGCAACGTTCGCAAATTCGCCGAACGACATAACAGAGGTATCTCGACGGACGTCACGCGTCGATCACGACAAAACTGGTACAACGCGTTGGTTCACGAGCGGGATCTCCGGGCGGAGCGAGACCATGTATGTGTCCGGCAAGCGCGCGATCTTGGAGCAGCTCGTCGCCGACGGCGTGCGCTTCGTGTTCGGCAATCCCGGCACGACCGAGCAGGGTTTCATGGACGCCCTGCAGGACTACCCGCAGATCGAGTACGTCCTGGCGCTACACGAGGGCGTGGCGATCTCCATGGCCGATGCCTATGCGCGCCTGACGCGTGCGCCGGCCTTCGTCGAGGTGCACATCGCGCCGGGCCTGGGCAACGCCATGGGCATGATGCACAACGCGCGGGTGGGTCAATCGCCGCTGGTCGTATATGCCGGCCAATCGGAAACCCGAGCGCTATTCCAGGAGCCGCACCTCTCCGCCGCCCTCGTCGACATGGCGCGCCCGGTGACCAAGTGGGCCTACCAGGTCGAGCACGCCCGCGACGTGCCCCAGGCCCTGCGGCGGGCGTTTAAGGTCGCGGCCGAGCCCCCGCGGGGCCCCGTCTTTCTGGCGATGCCGTGCGACGTGCTCGACGAAGAGGCGGAGGTGGAGATCCGCCCGACAGCGTACACCGATTGGCGCAGCCGCCCCGGCCGGGAGGCGACCGATCGAGCGGCGGAGCTGCTGCTGGCGGCGCGACGCCCGATGATCCTCGCGGGCGACCGCGTCGCCCTGGCGGAGGCCCAGGCCGAGCTTGTTGACCTGGCGGAGCTGATCGGCGCCCCGATCTTTGAGAACTACGCGTCGGAATTCAATGTGCCCGCGGCGCACCCGCTCAATCTGGGCCCGATCCCCTTCACCGGCGGCCCGGCGGGCCTTCGCGAGCGGCTGGCGGACTGCGACGTGCTGCTATGCGTGGGTGCGCCGCTCTTTCAGATCATCTTCCCCAGCACCGAGCCCGTTCTGGCGCCGACAACGAAGCTGATCCAGATCGACGCCGTATCGTGGGAACTGAACAAGAACATACCGGCCGACCTGACCATGCTCTGCGACCCGAAGAGCGCCCTCGCGGATCTCTCAACGGCCATCCGGAGCCGCATGTCGACCGAGCAGCAGGTGGAGGCGCGGGCGCGCACGACCGCGATCGCCGAGGGTACGGCGAGCGCGAGGCGACAGCGCGAGGAGGAATCGCGGGCGCGATGGGACGCGGACCCGATCTCCGCGCCGAGGCTGATGCACGAGCTGCGAGAGGCCCTCCCCGACGACGCGCTGGTGTTCTCGGAGGCCGGCACGAATCAGCCGCACCTGCTCGCCGCCCTCGCGCCCAGCGCGCCGGAGCAGATGATGAACGGCAGGGGCGGCGGGATCGGCACCGGCCTGCCGGGCACCCTCGGCGCCCAGCTCGCCCGGCCGGACCGGAAGGTGGTCGGCGTGTGCTCCGACGGCGCGGCCATGTACAGCATCACCGCGCTCTGGACGGCCGCGCACCATCGGATCCCCGCCACTTTCGTGATGCTGAGTAACGCCAGCTATCGGATCCTGAAGCTCAACATGCTGGAGTATCTGGGCCCAGCGGCGCGGGGCAGGCGATTCGTGGGCATGGACCTGGCGGAGCCGCCGCTGCGATTCGATCGCATCGCGGAGGCGATGGGCGTGCCGGCGAAGCGGGTCGAGCGACCGGATGAGCTGGCGACAGCGCTCCGCGCCGCGTTCGCCCACGACGGCCCGTATCTCCTCGACGTTGCCATCGAGAGCCCGCTGCCGATCCGGTAGTACGGGCCCGCGGAAGAAACCCTTCTCACTCCATCCTCCGTCGTTCGGAGTAACGCATACCCCCGAATGGGGACGCCAAGCAAACCCGCTTGTCTCACTTTTCGTCCGCGCGACCCCGTTGTGACCTTTAGGGCTCAAGGGCGCGGACGTTCGTCGCGTCTGGCCGTAGCCGGCCTCTCCGAGATCCGGCGGGATCGCGCCAAATCCGGTCGCCAGCGCGCTGGGGGGCGGGCCGAGCGTCCCGGCCGGCCGGATCCCTCGCCACCGTCGTCGGCCGGCGCTACCCCGCCTCGGCGACCACCTCGCGCCGACCTCGCGCGGACATCCGCCGCCCGGTCAGGAAGAACGCGGGCAGCACGCCGGCCAGCGCCGCGATCGTCGCGATCCGGAAGCAGTCGTCGAAGGCCCGGACGGTCGCGGCCAGTTCCACTTCCTTCGTCAGGGCAAGCAGCCCGATGCGCTGGGCGTCGGCGGCGGAGTAGCCGAGCTGCATCATCGCGGTCTTCGTGGCATTCAGAATGTTGACCGCGGTGATCGAGGCTGGCGTGACGACCTGCGTCAGCGCCGCGGCGTGCAGCCGCGTGTGGTCGAGAAACAGGCTCGCGAACATCGCCGTCGCGAAGGCGCCGGCGAGCTGGCGCATTACGTTGGAGAGCGCCGTGGCTCGCGGGATCTTCGGCGGCGCGATGCTGTCCATCGCAACCGCCATGACGGGCATGAACATGGCCCCGGTCGCGAATCCTCGGATCACGAGCGCCAGACGGAGATAGTCGTCCGACGTCCCGGGCGCGATGCTGGAGACCATCCACGTGGCCCCGGCCAGCGCCAGCATCCCGGGGACCGCCAGCGGCCGTGCCCCCACCTTATCCACCAGCCGCCCCGCGATCGGCATCGAGATCGCCGCGGCGATGGCGTTCGGCAGCAGCAGGATGCCCGTCTCCATCGCGCCCAGCCCGCGCACGTTCTGGAGAAAGAGGGGCAGGAGCAGGAGTAGCGAGTAGAGCCCCACCGTCGCCACCATCGTGACGAGCTGCGCGACCAGGTAGGTCCGGTCCCGAAGAACGGACAGGTCGAGCATCGGGTCGTCCTGCGCCAGCTCCACGACGACCCAGCACGGGAGGGCTGCCGCCGTCACGAGGTACAGCGCCACGATGTGCGGCGCGGTCCATCCGTCGCCGGGCCCCTTCGAGAGGGCGAGCAGGGCGGACGAGAATCCGATCGCGGCCAGCGTGAAGCCTGCCCAGTCGAACCGGCCGCCGGCCTGCCTGGGCGTCTCGCGGAGGATCAGGATGCCGGCGCCCGCCGCCATGATGCCGACCGGCACGTTCAGGGTGAAGATCCATCGCCAGTCGACGTACTCCACGAGGTAGCCGCCAAGGGTCGGGCCGATGGCGGGCGCGATCAGCAAGGGCAGCCCGAAGACGCCCATGATGGTCCCCCGCTTGTCCATCGGCGCCGACGTGTACAGGATGCTCATTCCCAGGGGCTGGAGCATCCCCCCGCCGAGGCCCTGCAGGACGCGAAAGACGATGAGCCCGGGCATGTTGGGCGCCAGCCCGCAGAGCAGCGATCCCACCGTGAACAGGGTGATGGTGATGATGTACGCGCGCTTCGAGCCGAAGCGATCGGATAGGTACCCCGTGGCCGGCATCACGATGGCCAGCGCCAGCATGTATCCCGTCAGCACCATGTCGCCCTCGTCGACGCTGCTCTGAAAGATCTGCATGATCTTCGGCAGGGCGATGTTCACGATGGTCGTGTCCAGCACCACCATGAACGTCCCGAGGACGACGACGAAGAGCGCCTGCCAGTGATACGCGATCCCGGCCAGCGCCGCGCGGCGGGCTGAGAGCGGCGCCGCTATGGAAGCCACGGCACCCCGCCGCCCTCCTGAACGCGGATGCGCACGTCGACGGACGTGCCGAGCGGAAGCACCTCGCCACCGGTGTCGACGTCGATCTTCACGGGGACCCACTGCGTGACCTTGTTGAAGTTCCCAGACAGGTTCTGAGCGGGCAGCAGCGAGAACGTGGCGGCGCTGGCCGGCGCCACCGCCCGCACGCGCCCTTGAAAACTCTTCCCCAGCGCCACCGAGTGCACCTCGACCTCCTGACCCGGCTGCACGCGGGAAACCTTGTCTTCGTCGATGTTCGCCTGAACCCAAATGTGCCGCGGGTCGACGAGCGTGTAGATCGCCTGCCCGGCGCTCACGGTCCCGCCGACGCTCCCCATCCGCGCTGCGACAACCCCGTCGATGGGCGAGCGGACCGGGACCTGCGCGTTGACGCTGCCGGTCTGGTCCAGGATTGGCTGATCCGTGAGCGGAACGTTGCCCACCTGCTGCGGAACGGCCACCACAGCCACAACCTGGTCTTTCGTGACCGTCTGTCCAACGTCCACCGTCGCCTGGACGATGCGCCCGGCGTTGAGGGACCCGACCTGCACCATGGACCCCGTGACCTCGGCGTTGTCGGTCATCACAAAGTACGTGGATTCGACCCAGAATCGCAGACCGACGAACAGCGCCACGGCGCCGACGATGAAGAGGATCGGGACGATGAGCAACAGCCGTCGCCGTCTGGTGGACGGGGGCGGCAAGTTCGACGCCGCCGGCTCCGACGGCGCGGGCCGCGCGGCGGATGCGACGGTGTGGCCGTTGGTCGCGACCGGTTCGGCGATCGTCTGCCCGTCCGCACCGGCCGGATCGCCATCCCGCTCCCGAGGAGGAGGTGAAGGCCGCTCCTGCATCTACACGCCCACGCGCTGCTGTTCGGCGGCTGACGCCTGACAGAGCCCGCGCTCCAGCGCTTCGAGGCCGTCAACGAGCCCGGCGCATTCCGCCGGATCCGCGCTGGCCAGCAGCTCGGCCACGTGGGCGATAGCGCGGTCCTTGAGAACGCCGTGCAGGGCACGGCCGCGCGCGGTGAGGCGGAGCAGGACGCCACGCCGATCGCCCGGCAGGTCGCGGACCCGTTCCACGAGCCCACGGCGCACCAGTCCGTCGCCCACGGTCGTGAGGGTCGAGCGATCGATCTGGAGCGCGCTCGCCAGCTCGGATGCGCGGTAGTCGCGTTCGCTGAGAAAGCCGAGGACCCGAAACTGCGGCCACGTCATGTCGCCGGTGTCGGGCGTCCGCTGCAGCTCGGCGATGATCTGCCGATGAAGTCGCGGCAGCACACGGACGACGGTGCGCCCCGCCGCTTTCGGCGACGACGCGCCGTCCGACTCGGCCACCTCCGGAGGAGAGCCGACAGGCGATTTGGCGCTCACGGCCAGCTCCAGAACGAATGTGGTTTGATCTTCAAATCATCTTAACGGAAACCGCGCAGCGGCGGCATCGTATGCGACAGCGGGAAGGGCCACCGCGCAGATGGGCTGGTTAGAGATCGACCTCGATCCCCAAGCCGCGCTCGCGGGCTCGCTCGTACACCCAGTTCGCCAGTGCGACGTCCCCGACGCCCCCCCGGGAGTCGCGGAACACGGTGACGTCGTGCGGTCCGTTCCTCGGCGCCACGTCGCCGCGGATGATGGACCCCAGCTCGATCATCGTTCGCGGATCGTACCGGCCGTCGCGAACCATCAGGTACAGGGTTCCCTCGATGTGCGGATGGGCGACCGGGCTCGCCGCCTCGATCTCCTGCTCGCGGCTGGGGACGACGAACTGGTCGGCGCGGACGTAAAGGTCCTCGGCCAGCTCCGTGGTGTACCCCATGCTCGTCACGTGTACGCCCGGTCGCACGTCGTCGTACCCGACGACGGCGGTGCGGGAGTTGGTCGCAACGGCGACGATGTCCGCTCCGTCGATCGCCTCCGCCGCCGTCTCCATCGCCACGACCGGGATGCCGAGCGCCGCGGTCTCTCGTTCGGCGAATGCCTCTCGGTGGGCGCGGGTCGGGCTGTAGACGCGCGCCGATGCGATGGGCCGCACGGCGACGAGGCACTGCAGAATGGTGGGAGCGCTGCGGCCACTTCCGAGAAAACCGATCGTCCGGGCATCGGGCCGAGCCAGGTAACGCGCGGCCAGGGCCATCGTGGCGCCCGTCCGGAGGTCGCCCGTGCTCGCCCCCACGATGGCGAGCAGTCGGCCGGTATCCGTGTCGAAGAGCTGGACGCCCGCCTGGGTGCGAACGCCCATGCGCTTCATGCCGTAGAGGCCCCCGCCCACCAGACGAAACGTTCGACGCTTTGTGGATCCTCCGCCCCACGACGGCATGTGGAACGTGGTGCCCTCGATCTCCTCCGTCATGACCTCTTCCAGCGCGGTCATGGCGCTCTCGAGGTCGAGGAGCCCTTCAACCTCCGAACGTCCGAGGATCAGCGCCACGCTAGCGGCCGGTCTTGCGAGCGATGAGATCGAGCACGCGTTCGGCGCTCAGAGGAAGCTCGGTCACGGGCACGCCGATGGCGTCGGCGACGGCGTTCGCGATGGCGGCCGGCGTCGGGACGACCGGCGTCTCGCCGATGGCCTGGGCGCCAAACGGGCCCTCGCCATGAGATTGAACGTTGATGGTCGTTAGGGGTGGCACGTCGGCGATGGTCGGCAGCTTGTAGTCCCCGAAATGCGCCGTGGCCACCCGGCCATCCTGCAAGACCAGCTCCTCGGTCAAGGCGTAGCCGAAGCCCTGGACCACGCAGCCATCGATCTGACCCTGATGCGCCGTCTCATTGATGATCGTGCCTACCGCCTGCGCCGATGCCAGCCGCCGCACGGTCACCTGCCCGGTCTCCGGATCGACCTCGACTTCGGCCGCCTGGGCGGAACGCTCGGGCTCCTTGCCGCCCGGCACCGTGACGGTGAGGTGGACGTTGGCCACCGGATCGCCCGGTTTGATCATCTCCCCGGCGAGGTCTTCGATCGACACCCATCGCCCGTCGGGTGAGCGCCACCCGCCATTGTCCCACGTGGCCGCGGAGGCGCCCAGCATGGCGGCCGCCAGCGGCGTGAGCTGCTCCTTGAGCTGGTCGCAGGCCGCGATGGCGGCGTGGCCGGCCGAGTTCGTCATGCGGCTGGCGCCGGCTTCGGTGTCGTTGGGGAAGGTGTCCGTGTCCCCGTGCACCACCGCGACGCGCTCGACGGGCAGCCCGAGGGACTCGGCCACCACCGCCGCGACCACGGTCATCGTTCCCGTTCCCACGTCGGGCGCTGAGGTAATGGCGGTCACCGTGCCATCCGGGTGCAGCGTCACGTCCGACGACCCCGGGCCCCCGCCCATGTTCCGGCTCGCCATCGCGACGCCGCGCCCGACGAACGCGGCCTTCGGCGCGCCCCAGCCCACCGCTTGCGCCGCGGACCGCAGCAGTGTGGTCGCGACGGGCTCGCCGCCGTCCGGGCTTGGCCCGAGGTTTTTCGCGCGAAACTCCAGCGGGTCCATGCCGACGGCCCGGGCGAGCAGGTCCATGTGAGCCTCGAGGGCGAAGACGGCCTGCGGCTGCCCGGGCGAGCGCATGTAGGTGCGCGGGATCTCGTTGGTGTAGACCATCCGCCCGTCGACCCGGAGATTGGGCGGCGCGTACTGGTTCCCGGCCTGTCCCGCGCCGGGCAGCATCCCGTCCATCACGTTGGGTCGAAGCCCGCCATAGGCGCCGCTGTTGTAAACGATGAAGACGTCGCGGGCGATGACGGTGCCGTCGCGCATCACGCCCGACTTGATTCTCGTCACCGACGGGTGACGCGGGCTGCCGGCGCTCAGCTCTTCCTGATTCGTGTTGATGAACTTGATGGGGCGGCCGGTGATCCGGGCCAGGTGGTACCCGGCGGGCGCGTCGCCCGGCGCGCCCTTGCCCCCAAAATCCCCACCCACGCTGACGGCGTGGTAGACGATCTGCTCGGGCGGCAGGTCGATGATCCCGGCCATCTCCTCTTTGTTTCGGAAATTGGCCTTATTGGCCTGCCAGATCTCCACGCGCCCGCCGTCATCGATCGCGACGACCGTCGCATGCGGCTCGATGAACCCCTGGTGCATCGTACCGGTGCGAAACGTGTGCTCGAGGACAAGGTCCGCGCGGGCGAAGGCCTCATCGACGTTTCCCCGGTCGATGGTGACGCGCGCGTGCACGTTGCGCAGGTCGGCCGGCACGTACTCCGGAAATCCGACATACGAGCGCAGGTCTGGATGGAGGATCGGGGCGTCCGCCTCCATCGCCTCGAGCGCGTCGAACACCGCCGGCAGCTCCTCGTACTCCACGTCGACGAGCAGCGCCGCTTCCTCCGCCGCGTCGCGGCTCTCGGCGGCGACGACGGCCACGCGCTCCCCGACGTAGAGGACGCGCTCCCTGGCCAGGATCGGGTAGTCCTTGAGCCGGCGCCCGATGCGCCGGAATGGGACGTCCGCCGCGGTGAGGACCGCCCGCACCCCCGGGACCCGCAGCGCCCGCGCCGTGTCGATGGCCACGATTCGGGCATGGGGAAGCGGGCTGAGCACATTTTTGGCCCACAGCGTGTTCGCAGGCACCACGTCCGCGGTGTAGTGGGCGCGCCCGGTGACCTTGTCCAGGCCCTCCACGCGGGGGATCGGGCGGCCGAGGACGGCGAATGCGGGAGCGGCTGCCATGAGGTCCTCCTGAGGCTGGGCTGTCGAGCGATGCAATCGGGCTGGGCGCCCGGCCCGGGGACTCTACCACCGGCGCCGGGGTGCGTCAAAAAAGCATCGCGGTCCGGGGCGCGTGCCGCCGCATGGCGCAGGATGGCGGCCTATACTTGGCTGACGCTCAAGGTTCCGTCGCGCCGGGACGGTGCGCGGCGAAGGAGAGGCGCGCATGAATCGGTGCGTCCGCGCAATAGCCCTCGGATTGGTCCTCGTCGTCGCGGCGACGGGCTGCGCGGAGCCGCCGGCGAGCCGGCCCGCGGCGCAGGTGAGCCGCCAGCAGGCGTCGGCCGGTCCCAAGCGATTCACCGCGGCCATCCGCGGCAACCCGCACACGGTGTACCAGAAGCTGAACCCGCGGTCGAACATCCCGGGTATCGACTCCCTCGAGCGCCTGGTCGAGACGGGCTTGACCGTCCCGGCGCCGGATGAGAGCGGCCGCGCCCCGCGTCTCGCCACGGACGCGCCGACGATCGAGAATGGGCTCTGGAGACTCTCTCCGGACGGGCAGATGGAGGTGCAGTGGACCATCCGTGAGGGGGCGGTCTGGCAGGACGGCACGCCTTTCACCACCGACGACCTTCTCTTCACGGCGACGATGGTGCGCGACAAGGAGCTTCCCATCTTCAACCACGTCGCCTATGACGCCCTCGGTACCGTCGAGGCGGTGGACAGCCGCACCGCCATCGCGCATTGGACGAAGCCATTCATCAACGCGGATCAGCTCTTTTCATTCGAAATCGCGCTCCCCGTCGCGAAGCACAAGCTCGAGCAGGCCTACCTGACGGACAAGGAGCATTTCATTGAAAGCCCCTACTGGAGCACCGATTTCGTCGGCACGGGACCGTTCAAGATCAAGACCTGGGAGGCTGGCAGCCACCTCGTCTTCGAGGCGAATGACCGGTACGTGGCGGGCAAGCCCAAAATCGACGAGGTCGTGGTGAAGTTCATCCCGGACCCCAATACCCTGGCGGCCAACATCCTGGCCGGGGACGTCGAAACCTCCTGGGGCGGGAGGATCGACGTCGAGTGGGCCCAGTCCGTCGTGCAGCAATGGGACGCGGGCCGGCTGCAGACGAGCCTGCGCAGCATGTTGCAGATTTACCCGCAGCACATCAACCCGACGCCGTCGGTTGTGTCGAACGTCGACTTCAAACGGGCCATGCTGTACGCCCTCGATCGGAGAACCATGGCCGACTCCTTACAGCCCGGTGAGGTGCCCCTGGGGGACACGTTCTTGAGTCCCCTGGAGCCCGAATACCCGTACGTCGAGTCGGCGATCGTCAAGTACCCGTTCGACCCTACCCGCGCGCTCCGATTGCTGGAAACCCTCGGGTATACCAGGGGCGCGGATGGGAAGCTCCTGGACCGATCGGGCCAGACCCTGGCGTTTCAGATTCGAACGAGCCAGGGCGACGTGACCCAGGAAAAGGCCATGTTCGCGAGCGCGGACGATTGGCAGCGTCTCGGCGCGGAGGTCGAGCGGTTCCTGGTGCCGCCCCAGCGCGCGAGCGATGCCGAGTTCCGCGCCACGTTCCCCGCCTTCGACCTCAAGCGCCAGGCGGGCACGATGGACTACGCGCGGAGCTTCCACAGCAAGGCCATTGCGCTGCCGGAGAACAACTACCTCGTGTCCGGCAACAACTCGCGCTATAGCCGCCCGGAGATGGACACCGCCATCGACAAGTACTTCACCACGGTACCCTGGGATGAGCGGATGGAGTGGGGCCGCCAGATCGTGCATCTCCTGTCCGACGACGTGGGATGGATTGGCCTGTACCACCTCATCGAGCCCCAGCTGATTCCGCATCGCGTCGTGAACCTCCCGCCGGCAAAACACGAGGCTGGTTTGTTGGATTTCATCCATGAATGGGATCTCAGGGGATGAGTCACGTCGACGCGCCGCGCGTGAACTGAGATGGAGGGAGAAGATGGCGATCGCGTCTCCAACGGCCGATAGCGCGTCCACACGATCGTGGTGGTCCGCGGGGCTGCCCCGCAACGTGTTCGCCATCGGGGTCGTCAGCCTGCTCACGGACATCTCGGGCGAGATGATCGTGCCCGTCCTCCCGGTGTTTCTCACCGCCACGCTGGGTGCGCCGCCGGCCGCCGTTGGCCTGATCGAGGGCGTCGCCGAGAGCACGGCCGCCGTGCTGCGGATCTTCTCCGGCTGGTTCTCCGACCGGATTGGGCGACGAAAACAGCTCGTCGTGGCGGGCTACTGTTTCTCGAACCTGGTCAAGCCGCTCTTGGCCTTGAGCACCGCCTGGCCGCAGGTGCTCGCCATTCGCTTCAGTGACCGCTTCGGCAAAGGCATCCGGGGTGCTCCGCGGGACGCCCTCATCGCCGACAGCGTGGAGGCTGCCGAGCGCGGCAAGGCGTTCGGATTCCACCAATCCATGGACACGGCCGGCGCCGCCATCGGCCCCCTCGTGGCGGCGGCAATCCTGGCCGTCACGATGAACAACGCCCGGGCCGTCTTCTGGTTTACGTCGGTTCCCTGTATCGCGACGATCATCGGGGCGATCTGGCTGGTCAAAGACCGCCCGATGGTCCCGAAGCACGGCCAGCTTCCTCGCCTCGGATTCAGCGGGCTGGGGCGATCGTTCGCCCTGTTCACGGGGATCTCCGTGCTCTTCGCCGTCGGGAACTCATCGGACGCGTTCCTCATCCTGCGCGCCCAAAATGTCGGTATGGCGGTCGCCGCGATCCCCCTCGCCTACTTCGGATTCAACGCGCTCTATGCGCTGCTCTCGACGCCGGCCGGCATGCTCTCCGACCGCGTCGGGCGACGCCCGCTGATGATCCTGAGCTACGTTATCTTCGCGGCCGTATACGTCGGGTTCGCGGTCGCCGGAAACGCGCTCACCGTCGGGGCGCTGTTCCTGCTCTACAGCGTCTACTACGCTGCCAGCGAGGGGGTCGCAAAGGCGCTCGTGACCGATCTGGTGCCCGCCGAATCGCGTGCAACTGCCCTGGGCACCTACGCGGCGGCGACCGCCATCGCCCTTCTGCCGGCGAGCGTCATCGCGGGCGGGTTGTGGCAAGCCGTCGGCCCCTGGGCGCCCTTCGCCTTTGGCTCGGCGCTGGCGGGCCTCGCGGCAGTGTTGTTGGGCGTCGTGCCCATGCGGCCCGTGGTGGCACACTGAGCTAGCGGCAGCGAGTCGCTGGCCAGGGTGCGCGCACAGCCCTCGCGTCGTTAGCCGACCGGCGACGCGGGGAGCCGCGCATGGTAAAACGGTGCGTCGAGCACGTCTCCGGCTTGATTCGCGCGCAGCGCGATCGTACCGCGTCGGCTCTCCCTGGAGAACCGAGCCATGACGGCAAGGCCAACGGGCCGACCGCGAGCGGCTCGATCTTGGCCAGCGCACGCTAAAGGTGCTGTGCACCACCTTTGCGGGCTTGTCGCTGAAGGACACGACCGCGCGATCCGCGGACGGTGTCGTTCGTCCTGGGTCCCGCATCGTGTCCGGACGGCCGAATGACGTGTTGTCGCAGCAATTCCGCGCGACGTACCATAACGGTGGCGTTGGGAGGCCCGACGCCAGAAAGGGACTGTGTGGACGACTTACCTCGTCAACGCGAACCCGGCGACAACCGAATAGCGCAGCAGGCAGCTCTGCTCGCGGTGGCCGTAGGTCCGCGTGTGAGTCGGCTCCCGTAGCCTCCTCCCCCCTCGGACGGTCGCCGTCCCCTCTCACGGGGATCCCCAACATGGTCCGGATCCAAGCGGAGAACCCCTCCCACCGTTAGCTCGTCGTTGCCCGCTCAGCGCAAGTCGATTGTCTGCACCCATCCCTCGTTTGGAGGTGCAGCTATGCGCCTGCAGCCCACCGCGATCGACGTACGCGCCCTTCGCCAGTCGCTGGACGAAGGTCGTGTCCAGGATGCCGAGGCGGCCGTCCTCGCGCTCCGTCCATCCGAGCTGGCCGACGTCCTCCTCCGGCTGGACGCGCTCGAGCTTGCCCGGCTCCAGAACCGACTCGGCAGCGAGCGGTTCGCCGACGCCATCGCCGAGCTGGACTCGAGCGAAGCGGCCCGGCTCATCGCGCGGTTCAGCCGAACCATCGCCGCGGACATCCTGGAAGACATGGAGCCGGACGACGCCACCGATGTGGTCGAGGAGCTGGCCGTCGCCGAAGCCGAAGGGATCCTCGCCGAGATGGAGCACGACGAGGCCAGGGACATCCGGGATCTCTTGAACTACCCGCCGGAGACCGCGGGGGGCCGGATGACCCCGGAGGTCGTGTCCATCGCTCCGCACCTGACCGTTGCCGCGGCGATGCGGCTCATTCGCACCCGGGCCCCGAATGCCGAGACGATCTACGCCGTGTACGTGACCGACTCCGACGATCGGCTTCTTGGCGTCGTGAGCCTGCGCGACCTCGTGCTCGCGGAGCCGCAGGCGCGCATCAGCGACGTGATGCGCCGGCAGGTGCTTCGGGTGCCCGCCGGCGCCGACCAGGAGGTTGCGGCGCGCCTGCTCACCGAGCATAACCTGCTGGCCCTCCCGGTCGTCGCGGAAGGCGACCGACTGCTCGGCGTGATCACCGTCGACGACGTCCTCGAAGTTGTCGAGCAAGAGGCAACCGAGGACATGTATCGCATGGCGGGGATCGGCGTGAAGGAGCGCGCCACGAGCCCGATGCTGGAGTCTGCTCGGCGCCGGGTCCCGTGGCTGGCATTCAACATGCTCTGGTCACTGGGGTCCGCGTTCATCATCAGTGGTTTTCAGGGGACCATCGAACGCGCAGCGGTCCTCGCCGTGTTCATCCCGGTCATCACCGGACAGGCGGGGAACGCGGGAATTCAGACGGCGACCATCGTGATCCGCTCCCTGGCCCTGGGAGAGGTAACACCGGGCGACACGTTCCGCGTTCTGCTCCGCGAGTGGGGCGTGGGGATCATCAAGGGCGGGACGTTCGGCATGATCCTGGGAACGATCGCGTTCTTTTGGAAGGGAAACGCGATGCTGGGAGTCATCGCCGGCGGGGCGCTCTTCCTCAACATCGCGATTGTCGCGTCGACGACCGGCGTGATCCTGCCCATGACCCTTCGCAAGATCGGCATTGACCCGGCCACCATCGCAGGTGTGTTCGATACGATGCTCTCGGACCTGATGGGGAACCTAATCTACCTGGGCATCGCCACGATGCTCATTCGCTGGCTTGTGTAACGCTCCGCGTCGGGAGTGGCACGGGGTAAGACCGGCCGGAGCGGGTGGGCCACGGTGGCCTATGTGCAGCTATCCGGAAAAACGGGTGCAGGTCCGTCCGGCCCGACCGTGTCGCAGGTGATCTCCACTCGCGTCGTCGCGTCGGGCGTCCATCGGCCGCACACCTCCGCGCTGACGAGAGCCGTGAGATCGCCGACCTCGATGCCCTTGTGGGCGGCGGTCCCCACCTCAACCGCGAACGTAATGCCGGGCGTGAGCGCAGGAGGCGGCAGAGAATCCTCAGCGCTCACGTACCAATTCGCCTCCGCGGCGTATGCCAAGGAGTGGAGCAGCTCGTAGCCGAGGTCCGGGAACCCGCCGACTGGCTCGACTGTCGAGACGACCGGCGCGCCGTGCTGAGAAAGCTCCCAGCGATAGGCAGTAGCTCCGTTAACCGGCGCGACCGCGAACACGTAGTCGTCGTCGGTACGCAGAACGCTGCCATCGCTGGGATAGACGAAGGTGGGCGATCCCATCGGGTCGCCGGAACACGCCGGTGCGCGCGCCTCGGTGGACACCGGCCCGATTGACGGCCACTGGAGGAGGACGAATCCGACGGCCGCCGTGACCATGGCCCGCGCGAGCGCCAGCCAACGTACGTCATTGGGCATCGCAGTCAAATCGTACCACCACCAAGCGAAACAAGGCCTTCCGGGCCTCTCCGTCGCGGGGTGGTCGAGACGGCGTTCAGCGCCACGCCCGCCGCCAGAATGAACGCGGGCACGTCGATGGACAGCAGCGTATCAGGAGATCTCTGGGCAAAGAGGCGTTTCACGCGGTCAGTTCTTGGCGGGGAGTGCCACGGGGATGATACCCGTCGTCCGGGCCCGGGCGCCTCGCCGGACCGCGGACCCACCCCGCGTTACCATCTCATCAGCAATTCGGAGGCGCCATGATCAGCTCGCACCGCCTGACGTACCAGACCCGTGGCCGAAATGACGTTATCGACGTGACCCGCGACGTCGCGAACACGGTGCGATCGGCCGGCATCCGCGGCGGCATCGTCACCGTGTTCGTGCCAGGCTCGACCGCGGCCCTCACGACCGTGGAGTACGAGCCCGGCCTCGTGCAAGACCTCAGGGACTTTTTTGATCGCATCGCGCCGGAGTCGCAGCCCTATCGCCACAACCTCACCGAGGGCGACGCGAACGGCCATAGTCACGTGCGCGCCTCCCTTCTCGGCCCGTCCGTCACGGTGCCCGTGGAGGACGGACGAATGGCGCTCGGCGTGTGGCAGCAGATCGTGCTGGTCGATTTCGACGTCCGCCCTCGCAGCCGCGAGCTGGTCGTGCAGATCCTTGGGGAGTAGCCGGAACCGCTCCGGACCGCGGCCGGCGTTCTCCGTGGTAGACTCGCTGGATCATCGCGTGGAAACGCGCCGGGGGTAACGGGCATGAGCCGAGTGGCGGAGCGGAATGCGCCCATCGTTGCGGGAGATATCGACTGGGCCGCTCGCTGGAGGAGCACCGTCGAGGCGCGCCACGCCGCCGACGCGACCGTGACAGCCGTCGGCCGCGATAGGTGGGACGGACGTGCCGCGCGCTTCGCGCACCTCACTCGCTCGCTCGACGCGGCGACCGATCCTTTTGTCCTCGCTCTGCGTCGAGCCGTCCGGCCGACCGACTCGGTCCTCGACGTCGGCGCGGGCGCTGGTCGCTACGCTCTGGCGATCGCGCCAGATGTCGGACGCGTCACTGCCGTTGAGCCATCCCCCGGCATGCGCGCGGCTTTTGAGGAGGAGGCGCGAGCGCGCGGCGTGCAGAACGTGCGATTGGTGCCGGGAACCTGGGACGAAGCGGTCGTCGAACCCCACGACGTCGCATTCGTCGCGAATGTGCTGTACTTCGTTCCCGACGCCGTCTCGTTCATCGACAAGCTCGATCGCAGCGCAACCCGCGTTTGCTTCATCCTCCACCGCGTCGAGGAGATGGGCAGCGTCCTCGGGCCCGTGTGGGACGAGATCGGGTCTCGACGTGCGCCGGAAGCGGGATTCCTCGAGCTGTACAACCTGCTCTTTTCTCTGGGCATCCGGCCCGATGTCGAGCTGGTCCGTTCAGCCCTTGGCGGGCGTTACGACGGGATCGACGATGCCATCGCGGAAGCGCGCCAGTATCTCGGCATCGCCGCGTCCGATACATCGCACGACGCGCGGATCCGTGAGTCGCTGGCGGAGTCGTTGGTCACCGTCGACGGCCGGCTGGGGTTCGCGCGCCGCCCGCAGCTCGCGATCATTTCCTGGGAGAAGTAGCGAGCCTCGGGCAGAGACGCAGCGCATTCTCGCCGAGGATCTTGGCCTTCGCGCCCTCCGACAGCTCCGGCCGCTCCGCGATGTTCTGGACTCCGCGCGGCCACGGACTCCCGGTGTGCGGGTAGTCCGTCGCGAAGAGCCACACGTCCTCCCCGAGCGCATCCACGCAGTGCGGTATGTACCGCTCGCTCGACTCGACCGCGTGAAACAGCCGGCCCTCCGCGACAAGGTCCGATGGCCGCCGCTTCAAGTTCGGGGCCAAGTGCGGATGTCCCTCGAAGCCATCGTCGAGCTGCTCGATGAGCCACGGCAGCCAGCCAGCGCCCGTCTCGAAGACGGCGGCTCGGAGTCTGGGGAAGAGATCGAACACGCCGCCGCCAATCAACGCGCTGACCGCGGTCATGCCCGCCCAGGGTTGATAGACGGCGCGGATGATGAAGCCCGCGTGGCCCAGCTCGGTCGCGCCGGCGGTGTACGGCGGGCGGAGGACGCCGCCGTGGATGAGGATCGGGAGATCGAGGTCCTGGGCGCGGGCGTAGATGGGATGGAGGTCTGGGTTATCCAGCAGACGGCCGTCCGGGCAGGACGGGGGAAACATTACGCCGACGAGGTTGTCATCCCGCTCCGCCCATTCGGTCAGCTCGGCGACGGTCGACCCCACGTCGCGCAAGTTCGCGACGAACGCCCAGCGCAGCCGCCCGTCCGACTCCGCGCAGTAGTTCTCGGCGTAGCGATGGTATGCCCGATGCATCGCGCTCTCGAATCGCACGTTCCGGAACGCGCAGAAGCTCGTCGCTGCGCTCGGAAAGATCACACAGACATCCGTCAGCGCGCGGTCCATGCCCTCCAGGCGAATGGCTGGGTCCCAGTGGACGGCGGTGGGGATGCGCTCCTTGGCGCCGCCGCGCGCCTCCTCGACGTGGCGGGGCCGTTGCTCGTCCCGCACCACGCCGAAGGTGTCGTACACGCCGAGGGGCCGGGACTCGTCTGACGGCTCCACTAGGGCCTGCGGGTGCATAAACAGGGCCGTGGTGAGGCCCGCCTCTCGTCGCTTCGCCACCGCAGTCGAGAGGAGCTGATATTCTTCGCGATGCTCCGGATCCATGTGCGGCATAAACGTTCGGTCGAGATCCGCATACTCGCGGATGTGCGTATCCATGTCCACAACGATGTGACCGTTCAAGCTCATCCTTACCCCGCCTTGCATTCGTGCAGTTGATTGTAAGCATCGGCGCCGTCCTTGGCATTCGGCGGCGAGCGTACAATGCCCTTCTCCGCCATGCATCGCGGAGGAGGCACAGTGAAGGAGCAATGATGCACGTCGCCAAATCTCTCGGGTCGCTTGCCATGGTTGCCTTCATCGTCACTGGATGCGCCACGACTCCGAGCCGCGGCGCGGTCGACGGAGGCGCCGACGGCGCGCGCAGCGCATCTGGACCGAAGCGCATGACGATTGGCCTTCGGGGGGATCCGCCCTCGATGGCGCGAGAACGGACGAATCCAAGTGGGAGCGTGTCCAGCGTACCCGGCCTCGACGCGCTCCAGCAGCTGCTTCACGTTGGGCTGGTCCACGCGAATTACCACGGCGAGCTGCTGCCGCTCCTCGCAGAGAACGTCCCGACCGTTGACAACGGCCTCTGGCAGGTCCAGTCGGATGGCCAAATGGTCACGACGTGGAAGATCAAAGAGGGAGCTTCCTGGCAGGACGGCCACCCCTTTACGACCGACGATCTCCTCTTCACCCTTTCGGTCGACCAGGACCCCGACGTCGGATTCGCTCGGAACAACGTCCACAGTCTCATCGACCACGTGGACGCACCCGACGCGCGGACGGTGGTCGTGACGTGGAGTCACCCGTACATCGAGGCCGACCTGCTGTTCAGCGAGGAGGTCGTTCTCCCGTTACCCAAGCACCTGCTCGAGCGGGCATATACCGAGGACAAGGCAAATTTCCTCGGTGTCCCGTACTGGTCCAGCGAGTACGTCGGGACCGGCCCGTTCAAAGTCCGTGACTGGGTGTTGGACAGCCACATCGTGGCAGAGGCGAACCCCAAGTACATCCTGGGGCGGCCCCGGATCGACGAGATCGAAGTGCGCTTCATCCAGGACCCAACGACCCTCGCAGCGAACCTCCTGTCGGGCGCCGATCTCACCATCGGGCGCGCGCTGTCCCTCGACCAAGCGCTCCAGATCAAGGACCAGTGGAACGGCACCTGGGTGCTGACGACACGCGCGTGGACGCCTATCAACGTGCAATTCGTCAACTCCAATCCCGCCGTCGTCACCAACCTGCGATTCAGGCAGGCGATGCTCCACGCCCTCGACCGCCAGCAACTGGTCGACAGCATCATGGCCGGGCAGTCGCAGATCTCGTACACCTGGGTCAACCCGTCCATTCCTGAGTACCAGGCGATCCAGGACAGCATCGTCAAGTACGACTTCGATATCCGACGCGCCGCGCAGCTCGTCGAGGGGCTCGGATATCGGAAGGGCAGCGACGGGTATTACCTGGATGGATCCGGCCAGCGTCTCACCGTCGAGCTGCGCACGACGGTGCAGAACGCGATCCACCCGCCGACCACGGCCGCCGTCGCGAACGCGTGGGAGCAGCTGGGGGTTGGTGTCGATCAAAATCTCGTCTCCCCGCAGCTTGCCCAGGACCGGGAGTATCGCGCACAGTTCCCGGCGTTCGAGCTGGTCCAGACCGGCAACACGTTGACGTCAGCTGGGATTCGTCGTTACCTCAGCACGTCCGCTGCGCTTCCCGAGAACCACTTCGCCGGTGGAGGGAACAACTCCCGATACAGCAATCCTGACCTTGACGAGGCGATCAATCGATATCTCACGACGATCCCCAAGAGCGAGCGGAATCGGGCGCTCGCGCAGGTCGTCAACATCCAAACGAGCCAGCTCAGCATGCTGCCGCTGTTCTACTCGACCGAGCCGACGATGGTGTCCAACCGCCTGAAGAACGTGACCGGCCGCGGTGACGTCGCGAACGAGCCGTGGAACGCGGAGGAGTGGGACATCGTGTCCTAAAAAGCCGCGCGGGGAGCGCGGCGGGAACCGGACTGCGCCTAGAGACCGGCCGAACCTCGGGCCGCGGCGCTCAACGCGTCAAGAGGTTCCGAGGCGGCCGCGCGGCTTGACGGCGGGCGATGCGATCGATGAGGGCGTCGTGGCAGGTTCTGCAGCGGTAACCCTTGTATCCGCGCAGGAAGTAGGCGAGGTGGCTGGGAATCATCGCGCGGCAGCCGCGGCAAGGAACCGTCGTGCCATTTACGGGGCGCGGCGCATCTTCGTGCTCCGCTGCGACGGCCACCCTCGGCTCCGCGGCGGAGACATGGCCGCGCTCTTCTATTTTTCGCCGGCCGGCCCCATTCCGTGCCGGTTGGGGCTCGTACGCTCCACCGACGTCGGCCGCGGCGCTGCCGTGTGCAAGCCGTTCCACCGCTGCCAGCAGCGCAGAGAAACCGAACGGTTTCCGCAGCACCTCCGCCGCGCCGATCTTGATGCCTGCGACGGACGGGTCGTCGGCCGTGCACAGGATGATGGGCGCGGCAGCGCCGCTGCGGCGATACTGCCGCGCGAATTCAACCCCGTCCATGACCGGCATATTGAGGTCCAGAATAATGACGTCGGGCGTTTCGCGCTGGAGGATGCGGAGGGCTTCCATACCGTGGACAGCCATCATGACTTCGTACCCCTGGGTCAAGAGCACGAACTCGATCGTATCGCGAAGCATTTTGTCGTCGTCAACGACGAGGATCTTCTGCGCCATTCCGTGAAACCCCAGCGCCGCTCGCTGCCGCAACACGATGGGGTCGCCCGGCGGCAGCTTATACCACGGCGGGAGCATAGCACGGTGCATTGTCCGCGGGCGTCACAGCTGAGCTACAGGTTCGTCTTTGCGGGGGCGCGCCCTGCGAACGGGTGGATCAGTCCGTCCGGATGCCCCCGTGTTGATGGTTTCACACCGATTCGCGCAACAAATCGGGCAATTCTGCGACCGAGTGGCTGGCCCCACTGGTAACAGTACGGCATAATTTTTCACGGTTCGTCAAGCCGCACCGCGGACGGCGCTGTGCCGGCTGGCGCATGCATCGGCGACGAGCCGATTGTGCAGGAGAGCACGGATGCGTTTACTGACCCGCGTCCCCCATGTGACCGGTCGCCCCGTCTCCTGGCGTCCCCTCGCGGTTACAGCCACCCTCGCCCTGCTGGTGTCACAGCTCGGTCCGGCCCCGCTCCGGAGCGTCGCCGGTGGAGACATCTTCGACACCCTGTCGGCCACGGTCGCATCGGCCCAATCGAACCCGGGCGTCGAGCTCGGTCCGCCGCCCCAGGTCACGGACTCCTCTGTTCTCCAGCCCACCGTGAGCGCGGAGCCGAAGGCCGGCGCATTCGCCGTCAATACGATGGACCGGACGGCCGTCGTGAATCTCTACAACACCGTGCTCGTGCCGGCCCTCGCCGTTCCGGCCGGCTGGACCGGCAGCATCGCCGGGTGCGTCGCAGGAACCAACAGCGATGCGTACCAGGCCGCCACGATCAGCACGGTCAATTACTTTCGTGCGATGGCGGGATTGCCGGACAATGTGACGCTCGACACGGCCCGCAGTGTGAACGACCAGCAGGCCGCGCTGATGATGATCGCCAGCGGCCGTCTCTCCCACTTCCCGGACCCGACGTTCACGTGTTACACGCCTTCGGGAGCAGTCGCGGCGGGGACGTCCAACCTCGCGCTGGGCACGCATGGACCCGCCGCCGTCATGGCGTACGTCGCAGACGAAGGCACGACGAACACCGCGGTCGGCCACCGACGCTGGATCCTCTACCCGCCCCAGACGTCGATGGGGACGGGGTCGACGACGGCGACCAATGGCGGCTTCACCGGGTCCAACGACCTCGACGTGATCGGCAGCTTCGGCATACGGCCCGCGTCGCCCGAGTTCGTGGCGTGGCCGCCCCAGGGATTCATCCCCTTCCAGATCACGCCGACGCGGTGGTCATTCTCGTATCCCAGCGCCGACTTCAGCCTTGCGTCCGTCACGATGACCCAGGGGGCCACGCCGATTTCCGTGGTGGTGCAGCCCATTCAAAATGGGTTCGGCGACAACACCATCGTGTGGGCCCCGACAGCGAGCTTCGGATCGGGCCCCGACACCACGTACACGGTAAACGTCTCGAATGTTCGGGTTTTCGGTGTGCCGAGGAATTTCACGTACACCGTCACGGTGATCGATCCGTCGCTTCCCGGCGGGCCCACACCCACGCCAACCTCGACCGGCGGCCCCATCGGCGGGAAGGGATTCGCCCTCAGCTCCGACAGCGCGGGCGTTCATCTGAGCTGGAATTCGGGCACCGGACAGACCGGGTATCTGATCGCGCGGCTTCGCATGTCGAACGGCACTCTCGCCATCCTCCCCTCGACGCCGCTCCCGTCCAGCGCCATCTCGTTCGTGGACACATCGCCGCCCGCGGACCTCGACTGCTACGCGGTGCTTCCGCTGGGTCCCAGCCCGCAGCAGATCTCTGACGTCCTCTGTGCGCTCGTCGGTTTCCATACACCAACCGGCGCGCCACAGAACTTCACCGTGAAGCTGAACCAGTCGAACGTGACCACCCTCACCTGGAACCAGCCAGTCGGCGACGGACAGGACGGCTATCTCCTGGTGACGCTTGGTGGCCTAACCCAGCCGCTGGCCGGCACGATTCAGAGCACCCTGGCCGCGACGAACGGATTTACCTGTTATGCGCTCGCCGCGGTTCACAGCGGTACGCTGCTCGGATACACGGACATCGACTGCGTCCTACCGGGAGTGGCGAACCTGCATCCGTAGCTGAGCTACAGGTAGCCCCGTTCCCGCCAGAATTGCTCCGCGGCAGGGTGGAGTGGGACGTCGAGGGGCCCCTCGGGGGAGTCTTTGCACATCCGATCGAGGGGCAGCGGCCCCTCCCCCTGCCAGGGGATGCGGTCCTTCCGGGCCTCCAGCGCCGCGCAGAAGGCGCGAACGACGTCGTCCGGCACGTTGGCGTGCGTGTAAATGGGCCAGCCACTGAAGTCGAGGCTGAGGGCGTCCGCCGGAAGCTTGGGCCACTGCGACTTTGCCAGGATCGATCGCCGAAATCCCATCGCCTCGAGCTTTTGAACCATCGGCTCCTCGAGCGACAGGATCCGCATGCCGGCGTCGAGCGCGAGCCCGACCCACGTGCCGACCGCCTCGTCGAAGATGGCGTCGACGGCGCCCTCGCGCGCCAGATCGATCCGGGAGTGCGCGATGTCAGCCCCCGACGTTGACGTGCCGGTCGGGAGACCCGGATCAAATCGAACCTGCCCTCCCCACGCCTCGATGTCTTCGTAGGTAATCCCGTACTCTCCGAGCACGACCCGCTCGAGGAAGTGATTCGCGTGGTCGCGCTGTCCTCTGAGGGTGACCCTGAGTGGATACTTGCGCTCCTTGATGTCGCGCAGGGACGTGATACCCGACTTCTCGCTCACGGCGAAGGCGAACGCATCGCGCGAATGGATGACGGCGATGGTCCGCACTGGGATGGCCTCCTTGAAAGGCCCCGTTCCGCGATACGCGAGGGTGAGGGGAGCCGCTGGGTTCACGATGGCGAGCTGCACCTCCCCGCGCGCGACGAGGTCGATGGCCTCGGGGCTGTCACTCCCGAAGAGCGAGACGCCCGGCGCGTCTCCCCCCTGGGGACGCATCACCACGCGGCCCTGCTGATAGGGCCACGTGTTGTCTCGTGCCAGCTCCTCGGCGATCTGAAAGACCAGGACGGAGCGCGTCGTCACGGGACGCGCGTAGCGTGGTCGGGCCATGAATTTCCCCCAAAGCAGCGTGTCTCCGGGCACAGCCGAGTATATGCATCCCCCGTCCGGGGCTCCAAGGCGTTCGTGCTAAGGTAGCCGTGCAGATTCTCGAATCGTGAGGTGCCACCCGTGGCCATCTTCCTTGACGAGACCCAGGTCGCGGAGCTGTTGGACATGGACTCGTGTATCGCCGCCCTGGAGGACGCCTTCCGCGACAAGGCGGTCGGAGCGGCCGCCATCCAGCCCCGTCGACGGCTCCCCTTCCAGCGCCGTCGATTTCACCTCATGGCCGCGAGCCTGATGGAGAAGGGCTACCTGGGTTTCAAAGCGTACGGCGCTTCCCGCGGACAGGATGTCGTGCTCTACAAAGCAGGGGAAGGGATGGTCGCGTTCTTGCGCTCCGGCCGTCTGGGCCAGGTCCGGACCGGGGCCGCGTCCGGCGTGGCGACCAAGTACATGGCGCGGCCGAACGCCTCGCGGCTCGGCTGCATCGGCACCGGGCACCAGGCCGAAACCCAAATCCTCGCCGTTGCCCAGGTGCGGAAGCTCGAATCCATCGCCGTCTACAGCCGCGACGCGCAGCGACGCCGCGCATTCGCCGAAAAGATGACGGCCATCCTCGAGCAGGAGGTGCGCCCGGTCGAGTCCTCATCGGAGGCCGTTCGCGGTCGGGACATCGTCATCACCATGACCAACGCGGCGGAGCCGGTCTTCGACGGCAACCTGCTGGAGCCCGGGACCCACGTAAACGCCGCCGGCGGGAACGTGCGCATCAACCGGGAGCTGGACGAGATCGCTGTGACGCGGGCAGGCACCATCGCCGTGGACGACCGCGAGGCGGCGATGCTTGAGAGCGGCGATCTGGCGTGGCCCGTCGAGCGAGGACTGCTCTCGTGGGACAAGGTTTGGGAGCTGGGGCCCATCGTCGCGGGCCTGATGCCCGGCCGACGGTCCGACGACGAGATCACCCTCTTCGAATCCCAGGGCATCGCGCTGGAGGACGTGGCCGCCGCCGCGATCGTATACGAGCGCGCACGGGAGCGCGGCGTGGGAGCGCCCCTCCCCTTCTGACGAGGCGCGACCCCGGGTGACAGCCGCGTGCGGCTGGCCAGTCACGGAGCGCGGTGGCGCCGGACTGCTCTACCAGCGGCGCGTCAGGCGGTTGTGCCGACGGCCTCGCGCGGCAGGTTGTGCCACGTGTCGCCCACACCGACCCGGAACGCGGTGTAATTGCTCCCCTGCTTGATGGGGATGCAGGGCTCGTTCTGCGCCGGGTCCCGAATCACCCCCATGGGGTCTTCGCCGCGGGCGACCTTCTCGAGATTTTCGAGGATCACTTTTCGGTACAGCAGGATCCCTTTGTCGCCCGTCGTGAGGTGCTCGGCGGTGCGGTCGCTGATCGGTCCCTGGCCGATCCACGCCATCTCGTCCTGCTTCACGATGACGTCGGCGAAGACGCGCCCCAGCTCGTCGTACTCGACGGGCTCGTGAACCACGGGCACATCCTTCCGAGCTGGCCGCCCGCCGAGGGGCGCAATCCCGTCGAGGCAGACGTGGAGCGTGTGCGTGTCATCGATGGGAACGCGAATCTGGATGCTCATCTGCTCGGGCCCACCCTGCGCGAGCGTGTTCGGGAAAAGAATGGGATGGCCAACCGTCCAGTCCGTCGAGTCTTCCGACTGACCCTCCACGAGACGCCGCTTGTAGATCCCGTACTCGAACACCTCGAAATCGAGCTTGATGTGCCGCGCGACGGTCAACATCGGCGGCCGATTCAGCTTCTTCATGAGGTAATTGCCGTATACCCCGTGGAGGTGCTCGAAGTGGAGCGGGTCGAGGGAGTTGTCCATGCACTGGAGCCAGTTGCACGGCAGCTCGCGGATCGAGATCTGCTTGTCCAGATCATCGCGCGTGAGCAGGTCCCAGTGGGGCACCAGCGGCGCTGGCTGAGGTCCGAGGTAAGCCCAGATCAGGCCAGCGAACTCCTCCACCGGGTACGCGGCGATCTTGAGGGGGAGGCACGCAGGCTCAAACGGCATGTCGACGACGTGGCCCTGCTGGTCGTAGGTCCAGCCGTGATACGCGCAGCGGAGCCCACCCGTTTGCGGGATGCCGTATGCCAGCGAGATGCCGCGATGGGCGCACCGCTCGGCGACGAGCCCGATCCGGCCCGCCTCATCCCGATACAAGACCAGATTCTCGCCCAGCAGACGGACGGGGCGCACCGGGTCCGAGTCCAGGTCGAGGGTCGCAGCGATCGGGTGCCAGTACCGCCGAAGAAGCTCCCCCATCGGCGTGCCAGGCCCAACCTGGGTAAGTCGTTCGTTCTCCTCTGCCGTCAACATCGGCGACACCTCCTCGTGACATCCGACCGCGCGCGGGCTCGCCAGCGCTCCAGCGTGCGCGCGAGCGCCCACGACACCGCTATTCTACGGGCGCCAGCCGAATCCGGGCGAGACGGACGCTCCGATCCGCCCGCGGGGCGCCGTCGGGCGGCGCGACGGCGCCGGGGATGCCGTACACTGCCACGACGATCCCTGAGCCCATCGATGAGGTGCGCGGCCCGTGGATCCGATGCCCGTTTCCTTTGAAGATATCGTCTCCGCGCGCCAGCGCATTCGAACCGCGGTGCGGCGCACGCCGCTCTTCCACTCCCATGCCTTGAGCCGCAGGCTCGGGCTCGACCTCTTCGTGAAGGCCGAGATGCTCCAGCGCACCGGGTCCTTCAAGCTGCGCGGCGCCCTCAACAAGATCCTCCAGCTCGCGCCCGAGCAGCGACAACGCGGCGTGGTCGCGGCCAGCGCGGGCAACCATGCGCAGGGTGTCGCAGTTGCGGCCGCGCTCACGGGCGTCACCGCCGTGGTGGTGATGCCCGCGACAGCGCCCGAAGGCAAGGTCGCGGCATCACGGGCATACGGCGCCGAGGTGATCCTGCACGGCGCGCACTACGACGACGCCCACGACCGGGCGGTGGAGGTGCAGCGGGAGCGCGGCCTGACGATGATTCCCGGCTTCGACGACCCCGCCATCGTCGCCGGCCAGGGCACCATCGGCCTCGAGATCCTCGATGAGCTGTCCGAGTTCGACGCGGTCCTCGTTCCCGTCGGCGGCGGCGGGCTCATCGCCGGCGTCGCGCTGGCGGTGAAGGCCTCGCTTCCGGGCGCAGCCGTGATCGGCGTGCAATCCGCCGCCGCGCCCTCCCTGTCCGCGTCACTCAAGGCTGGATCGCCGGTCGCCGTTCCGGTGGGCGACACCATCGCGGACGGGATCGCGGTCGAGCGACTCGGCGCCATTCCCTTTGCGGTCATCCAGCGGTGTGTCGACGACGCCATCGAGGTGTCCGACGCCGACATCCGCCCCGCCGTCGCGGCGCTCCTGCAGCGGGCGAAGCTGGTCGCCGAGGGCGCGGGGGCCGTCCCCCTCGCCGCGCTCATGAGCGGCGCGGTAGGGATGCCCGGCAAGCGCGTGGTGCTGGTGTTGAGCGGCGGGAACATCGACTTCCGCCTGCTCAGCGAGATCGCCGCCGAGGCCCAAGGGGCCGCTCGTGCCGAGCCGGTGGAGCCATGATGGGTCCCTTCAGCACGTGGTTCCGCTCGCCCTGAGCCAGTCGAAGGGCCCCGCTGCGGCACGGAAGAGAGACCGGCTCTCGCCTCGCCCACCGCGGTGGGCGAGGCCGGCCGCGCCCGTGGGCGCGGCCGGGTGAGGGCGCCCCGTTGACGCTCCGATCCTCCTCCTCTACGGCAGTGAAGGGAGTCGGAGCGTCGCCTCGCCCGCGCTACGCCGTGTCCCACTCCCGCGCGTTCCATGCCGCGTCGCCGCCCGACGCCGCCGCGCCAACGTTGGCCAGCCGCTTGCTGGTGACGCCCGGCCACGTGTCGTAGAAGAGCGGGAGCAGCGGTAGGTTCTCGGTCACGTGGTGGGTGATCTCGCTCTCGAGCGCCACGCGCTCCGCGTGCGGGATCGTTACCAGGTAACGGTCGATGAGCGCATCCAGGTCCGGGTTCATGTACCGCGAACGATTTTCGCCCACGAAGTTGTTCTCCGCCAGCCGCGCCTGATTGCTGTGGAAGCGGGAGAAGAAGCGCAGATCGATGGGCTGCCCGTTGACAGTGAACGAGGGGAACTGGGAGCGGTACTCCTCGTCAGAGACCCGCTGCAGCGGGATGACGACCGGATCGACGGCGATGCCGAGCTGCTGCAGCATGTCGGAGACGGCGTACATCGTCTTCGGATTGATCTCCCCCGCTGTCGCCCGGATCTCGAGATGAAGCTGCTGGCCGGTCGCGTCGCGGAAGAAGCCGTCGTTCCCCTTCGCATACCCCAGCCGCTCGATCTGCTGGCCTGCGAGCCGCGGGTCGTACGGGTAGCGGACGATCGCCGCCTCGGTGTCCTTGTACTCCTGCCGCGTCGGCTCCAGGAACCCATCGGCCGGCGGCGTCAGGCCATAGTCGATGCTGTCCGCCAGGAGCTGTCGGTCGATGGCCTCCAGCACCGAGCGCCGGAACGTCAGATCGAGCACGACCGCCGGCGTGGGGTTGAGCAGCTGGGGATACATCATCATCAGACTCGTGACCGGCGTCTCGATCTTTCCCTCCGGCCAACGGTCGCGGAGCTGCAGCGCCTGGTCCGCCGATAGGGCGCGGCCGAGAACGACGTCGACGTTGCCGGAGAGCACGCTCGCCACAATCGCATTCGTATCGGGGATCGTGCGGATCTCGATCTCGTCGATCTTCGGTCGGCCCAGGACGAACCGATCGTTCGCCTCGACGATGACGTGGCTGCCGCGCTCCCATTCCTTGAGCTTGAAAGGGCCGAGCCCGACGAAATCCGTGCTCCAGAACGGGAGCTGCGTGAAGTTGGACTTCTCCTCGGTCGCGTATGCGTCGGCAAGGAGGTGGCGGGGGAGCGGCATCCCCATAGAGTCGCTGAAGAGATGATCCGCGTCGATGTAGGGTCGGCGCCAACGCACCAGGACCGTTTGTGGATCGATGGCCTCGACTCCCTGGATGAGGGGATAGCCCTGATGCCGAAAGACCGGAAGCTCCGGGTCGGTCAAGACGCCGACCGTAAAGACGAGATCGTCGGCGGTAAAGGGCGTGCCGTCCTGCCAGACGGTCCCCCTGCGAATGTGCCATTCGGTCTCCATCCCGCCGTCGGGGAGGAGCCGCCAGAGCCCGTTGTCGGTCGAAGGAACGGCCTCGGCCAGCTCGGGCCGAAGCTGACCGGTCGTGTCGGTCACACTCAGCCCCGCGTGGACCATGCGCTCGATCTCGGAAATCCCGCGCACGGAGTTGGCGATATTCAGCTTGTTGTAGACGGTGAACGGGTCACCCATGATCGCGGCGACAATGCGCTTGGGAGCCGACGTCGACGCCGTGGCCTGGCCCCCGCCGGAAGCCTCGCGAGCTGACGATGGAGGGGCGCCGGCGCGCCCCGCGCAGCTCGCGGCCAGCAGCGCGACCAAGAGCCATCCGGCGACGCGCATCAGGGCTCTCCAAAGAAGCGAACCGGGTTGTCCCACATCAGCTTCTGGATGCGCTCTGGGGTGAGCGACGACCACGCGAGCACCGTGTCCGCCGAGTCCGGAAACCGCGATTCAGCATGCGGATAGTCCGAGCCGAACATGAGGACGTGATCGCCCAGGTCATCCATCACCATGCGCGCCATTCGCTCCCCCTCGTGGAGAACGATGCTGGCGAAGAACCGGCCGCCGGTCATGTACTCGCTGAGCTTGTGCTGCAGGTTCTCCGCGACGTACCCCATGTATACGGCCTGGTCGTCCATCCGGCGCGCCCAGAACGGCAGCCAGCCGAAACCCGATTCGAGAATTCCGAAGCGAATGCTCGGGAAGCGGTCCATGATCCCCGAACCGAAGAAGGCCGCCACGGCGCGCATGGCTGCCCATGGGTGCGAGCCCATCCGCCCGAGGAAGGGGTTGTCCCAGAGATCCCGGTACCCCGGATAGCCCCACGCGAAGCTGTGGTGCACGATGCACAGGTCCGCGTCGGCGGCTGCCGCCCAGATGGCGTCCATGTCCGGATGATCGAGCGGGTAGTCGAGCGGGAAGTGCGGCTGCACGCCCACCGCCCACGGCGATCCCGCCCACCGCTTGATCTCCTCAACGGACGCCTCGATGGACCGCGGCGTTACGACGATGAGTGATTTCAGGCGGTGGGGATATTCGCTGCAGAAGGCGTCGAGATAACGATGGTTGGCACGAATGAACTCCATCTCGATCCACGGATCGGCGTGGCCGACGGGGCCGGCCGGCACCATCATGTGGACGTCTACCCCTTCCCGGTCCATGTCGCGAATGCGGGCATCGGGGTCGTAATCCGAGCTTCCGGGCGTGGGAAAGACTCGCCCCATGAAGTGCTGGAACTCCCGCGACGCGTTTTCTCGCGGAGCCGCCTCGCCCAGGACCCGGGGCTGTCCGCCGCCCCATCCACCCCGGCGCTCGAAGCGGAACAGGTGGCGGTAGGGCGGCTCGAGCTTCTCGCCGGCCCAGCCAGTCCGAAATGGCGACTCGAACTCATCGAGATTTGGCAGGCGCTCGCGGAGCGCCGCGCTGAGATGCGGTTTCAAGCTCTCCGCGGTCGCATGCACGTGGGTGTCCGCATCGTACACACGAAATCCATTCCTCACGACATCCTCCTCAGAAACGGCCAACTGTAGCTATGCGAGAATAACGGATCTTTCGCGCCCAAGCGAGGGCGGACAAGGGGGAAGCATGGCAGAGGCGGTGCCCTTTCGATCGGCGGCGACCCGGGACGCGGATCCATTTCGCCCGCCCAACGCGCCGGACATTCGCACCTTCGCCATCGCGCAAATGGCGGTCGCGCTCACGTTCGACCGGACGACCCTCGATGGCGCCCTTCGCGAGATCCGCGTGTCGGTCGGTTCCGCCAGGAACGGGCCCTTTGCCCCGCGCGTGGTCCTCGCGTCGGACACGCCGAACCCCGCGGAGGAGGTGGCGAGCGGCCGGATTGACCTGGGCGTCTTCAACCCATCAGCGTATCTCACGATGGCCTACCGAGGCGTGGGCCCCTTCAGCCGTCCCCTCCCCCTTCGCGCCATCGGCGTCATGCCGTCGCTGGACTGGCACGTGTTCGCCGTCTCGCGGCGCCACGGCATCTCGTCGGTGGCTGAGATCGCCGAGCGACGGGTGCCGCTGCGAATCTCCGTCCGTGCCGACCCGAAGAATGCCACCCGCTTCGTCGTCGACCAGGTGCTGGGAGCCTACGGCTTCTCGCTCGCCGACGTGGAGCGGTGGGGCGGCTCTCTTCAGCTCATCGAGCGGCCACGCGAAGCCGCGCGGATCAATGGCATGCGCGACGGGTCCGTGGACGCGGTGTTCGACGAAGGGATCTCCGGTTGGGGGCACATCGCCCTCGAGTCCGGGATGGAGTTCCTGTCCCTCGGCGCCGCCGGCGAGGCGCGCATCCGCGAGCTGGGGTGGCCCGTCATCCCCGTGGCGCGCGACGAGTTCCCGGAGCTGAACGAGGACGTGACCGCGGTGAGCTTCAGCGGATGGCCGCTCTTCACTCGGGCCGACCTGTCCGACGAGCTGGCGTACGCGATGGCCAAAGCGCTCGACGCGGTGCGCCCGCTCGTGCAGTGGGATGCGGAGGGGACGGTGACGCTGCGCGACCTCTGCATCAGCTCGGACGCGTGCCCGCTCGACGTGCCGCTCCATCCGGCCGCGGAGCGCTACTACCGCGAGCAGGGCGCGCTCTAAGCTCGGCGGAGCCGCCATCTCCCCCGTCGAGGTCGAGCGAGAGGGGATTGATCGCCCCTTCCCCCTTGCGGGGGAAGGCGGGGATGGGGGGTGTCACCTCGTCCCGTACCCGCCTCCCCGACCGCGGGAGAGAGGGGAGTGGTCTGCTCCTCCCCCCCATTGCGGGGGAAGGCGGGGATGGGGGGTGTCACTCCCACCCCCCGTCGCCTCGAGGGGGAGGGGAACTCCAGCACCTGCCGCAGTGGGGGTGCGGGCTACAGATCTCGGCGCGCGACGATGCCAGGAAAGGCGTCCATGCACTCGCCGTCCTCGACGACGACCTGACCGTTGACGACGACCGCGTGGACTCCCGGCGGGTGCCGCTGCACCTCGGCGGCGTCCACCCGCTCTGGTAGCCGCTCCATGACCAGGTCCTGATAGCGGTTCGGGTCGAAGACCGTGATGTCGGCCGGCAGCCCGAGCTGGATGCGTCCCCGCTCGAAGCCGAGCTTCTCCGCCGGGTACCCCGTGATCTTCCACACCGCCTGCTCGAGGCTCGGAAAGAGCTGTTTCTCCCGCCACCAGTGGCCGATGAGGCGCGCGGGCGTGCCGTGCCAGAAGAAGCGGTCGAGGTGCGCGCCGCAGTCGGTGCCGATCAAGCTGTGCGGGGAGCGAATCATCTCGGCAAGGTCATCCAGGTTCCCGTTGGCGAGGCCGCGATAGACGAAGCGCGAGCGCAGGTCGTCCTCGACCCAGGCGTCGAAGAACGCGTCCGCCGGCTCCTTCCCGGACGCCCGCGCGACCTCCGCCACGTCCCGCGCCTCGAGCTGCTTGAGACCGGCGCGGTCCATTCGGTCGAACACCACGCTCCCCCAGCCGTTCCACTCCGGGAACGCGGGTTTCCCTGCGCCTGCTATCCGCTCCCGCTCCAGCCGGCGGCGAAAGTCCGGGTCCAGCAGCCGGGCGCGTCGGTCGCCACCGCTTCCCTTCAGCTCCTCCCACGCCGGCAGCCCGTCGAAGAGGAACGCGTCGTTGACGCCGAAGCGGCGGATGTGCTGGTACGGGATGACCACACCGGTCAGATCTTTCCCACGAAGGCTCGCGTCCTCCATGAAGGCGAGGGATCGCGCCGCCTCGTCGGGCTCGCCCGGATGGAGGCGGAACTCGTTGCCGATCATGAGGGAATTGATGCGTTCAAGGAGCGCGGCCGCTCCCGTCTCCGGCTTGATGAGGTTGCCGAAGCCGTTGAACTGGAAGCACCCGCCGTACTCCCGTGCGACGTCGGCCAGCGCCACGATCTCGTCCTGCGTCGCAAATGTGCTGGGCGTCCCCGCGTGGACTTCCGGCCCGCCCCGCGGGCTCGTCGAGAAGCCGACGGCGCCGGCCCGCATCGCCTCCCGCACCATGCGCTGCATGGCGGTGATCTCGTCCGGCGACGCTTCCCGCTGATACGCGGCCTCGCCCATCACGGCCAGCCGCACCGGCGAATGGGGCACGAGCGCGGCGACGTTGATGCCGACCTTCCCCCGTAGGTAAGCGAGGTAATCTGGGTAGCTCTTCCACTGCCACGCGTCGGCGTCGATGTAGTCGTCCAACACTCGACGCAGGTAGTTCACCAGCACCGCGGTCGGCTCCGTCCCGTCGGGCACGGGGGCAACGGACGCGCCGCAGTCCCCGATCACCACCGTCGTCACTCCGAAGTTCACGACCGGGTTGCCGTGGGGGTAGAGGACGAGGAACAGGTCCATGTGGGTGTGAGCGTCGATGAATCCCGGCGCCACCACGTGGCCGCGCGCGTCGATCTCTCGCGCGCCCGGCCCCAGCTTGGGCGCGATCGCCGTGATTCGGTCGCCCTCCACGCCGACGTCGGCATCGAACCGCGGCGCGCCGGTCCCGTCGATGACCGTTCCGTTGCGAATGACCAGATCGAACGGCATGACTTAGCCCCCTCTCCGCGTCGGGCCCCGCGCGTCGCGCGAAGCCGCGTTGCCATCGCCCAACAGCATATCCCCAGCGTGCGCCGCAGTCACGGGGGCGCGGAAAGCGGTCCAGGCAGGCCCGCCGGTCGGGGGGCTGCGTCGCCCGCCGCCGGAAACGGCGGGCCGAGGGGCGAAACACTGACCCGCCCTTCAGGGCGGCGGCCCCATCATCCCGCACCCTTCAGGGCAGCAGTCCCATCACCCGGCGGGCCTCGAGCCTATTCGGTAAAACTATTTTGAATTTCTCCAACATCGGGATGTAGTTAAAGCAATGAGACTATTCGTGAGCACCGTGAGCGAAAAAGGCCAAATCACCATCCCGTTGGAGGTCCGCCGATCCCTCGGCATCAAGCCACGCGACAAAGTCACATTCACGCTCGAAGATGGATGTGTCAGACTGGCGCCTGCGGTCTCGTCCCTTGAAGCCAGCTTCCAGGCGATTCCCCCGCTTGATCGTCCACTGACAGACAAAGAGATCACGGAGGAGGCCGCCCGGGAACATGTTCGACATGTTGCGCGAGAGGGCGAATAGGCCGGGGGATGGCCACCGCTTTCATCGACACGAACATCTTCCTGCGCTACCTAATCCAGCCCGGTCCGACCGAGCCGCAACTTGCGGCTCAGACACAACAAGCCCAAGCCATCATTCAGCAACTCGACTCAGGAGCGCTGTCGGCCGCGACCTGCGAGGGCGTCATCATAGAGGTCGTGTGGGTCCTAACCTCAAAGACCCTCTACAACGTCCCGCGCGACGAAGTTCAGCGCTTGCTGAGCCCATTGCTGCGGCTGAAAGGTCTCTCGCTCGCGAACAAACGAACGTATCTGCAGGCGTTGGACCTTTTCACCCAGTACCAATTTCTCGACTTCGTCGACGCCCTCAACGTTGCCCATATGCGCCGCCTCGGCTTGAGGGAGATCCTGAGCTTTGATCGCGACTTCGACCGGGTTCCTGAAGTGGAAAGGCGCGTTCAGCGGTGATAAGAACCCCAGAGAGCCACAAAGAGAACTGCACCGACCATTTGCAGCACGGACATCTCTAACATCATCTTTCCGGACGGGGACCTGACCAACGGACGGGGACCTGACCAAGCGCCGAGCTTTTTGATCAGAGAGGACAAGCAGGGCGATGAGGGCGAAAAATGGGCTAATTGCGATAAAAGACAGAGGCCCAGTCCATAGGCGGAGGTTGAACCATAGCGATCGCCTAAGCAGCCCCCACATGGGCGCGATTGTACGCCACCCTGTTTCCTGAGTTAACCCTACGACTACCAACAATAGGCCCGCCCTTCAGGGCGGCAGGTATGGCGCGTCAGCCCGATGCGGGCGTCGCGTCGGGCGCCTCGAGCGGGGCCACCGTGACCGCGGTCCCGTACGCCAGCACCTCCGTGATGCCCTCCATCACGTCGTTGGCGTCGTAGCGCATGCCGATGATGGCGTTGGCGCCGCACTGCGTCGCGTGCTGAATCATCAGGTTGTATGCCTCCTCCCGCGCCTGCTCGCACAGCGTGACGTACACCGAGATGTTCCCGCCGAAGAAGGATTGCACCTGACCGACGACATTTCCGACAGCCCCGCGCGATCGGACCGTGAGCCCGCGCACGATGCCCAGATACTGCGTGATCCGAAACCCCTCGAAGCCGAGACCTGTGGTGACCATGCCCGTCGGGATGCCGACGCCCGACCAGGCCGTGAGCGACGCGGTGGTCGGGGGCGTATCCGGAGCGAGGTTGGCGCCGCACTTGACGCACGTCTTCACGTCTTCCGCGTTCTCCTCGCCGCAAAATTGGCAGCGCACGTGTTCCTCCTCCCCGCCGCGAGCCGACGCGCCCTGCGGTCGGCCGTCGGCGCACAGCCGCCGCTTGAGCCCGGAACCGCAGCGGTGTATTGTAGTGCTTCAAATCCCCGCGTCGGAGGCAGGCGATGGCGACGCAACCCCAGGTCCTAGCCTCGCGCAACGAGCTGCTCTTCCCATCGGTGCGCAGGACTCCGCTGCCGGGCGGGTACATGGGCAAGCTGCTCCGCGTCGACCTCACCTCGGGGAGCTGCGAGCCCGTCGAGCTGCCCGAAGAGCCGATTCTCCGGAAGTACTGGGGCGGCCAGGCACTTGGGACGTACATCCTCCTGAATGAGATAGCGCCGGACACCGAGGCCTATAGCCCGGCGAGCATGATCTGTATGATGACCGGGCCGGTCACCGGCACCGGCCTCACGCCCGGCGGCACCAAGATGACCGCCGTCTATCCCAGCCCGGCCACGCGCTACACCCTCGGCCGCGGCGCGACGAGCGGCTTCTGGGCCGTGGCGATGAAGGCTGCCGGCTTCGACGGAATCATCATCACGGGCCAGTCCGATCGCCCCGTGTACCTCTACCTGAACGACGGGCGCGCCGAGATCCGCGACGCGCGGTCCGTGTGGGGAAAGGGCACCCGCGAGACCGAAGAGATGCTCCGCCGCCAGGTCGGCCGCCAGGATGCGCGCGTCGCGTGCATCGGCCCCGCCGGCGAGAACCTCATCCGCGCGGCGATGCTGGTGAACGACTACAACCACGTAGCCGCGCACGGTCTCGGCGCCGTCATGGGCTCCAAGAGGCTCAAGGCCGTCGTCGCCCGAGGTTCGCGGCGCCCACCCATCCGCAACAAGGAGCGACTCATCGACGCGGGCGAGCGCTGGCGCGCAACGCTCCGCGTCTACTCGCCCGACCAGCGCCGCGACGTCGGCCATGGTGGCTCGTGGGGCGCCATCACCCGCCACAACTGGCGCGCCACCGTGATCGAAGACCACGCGCGCGGCTTCGAGACGAACCGCATCACGCCCCGCCCCTGCTTCCAATGCGGTCGCATGTGCCCCTGGGACGCCGAGCTGGGCGACGGCGACCACATCGGCGCCAAGGTCCACTTCAACGCCGGCTCCGAATGGCTCGACACCTTCTTCAACCTCGACATCAAGGGCAACGACGTGCTCTACCTCTCGGAGCGCATCAACGACCTCGGCATCGAGTGCAGCCATTTCGCCGACGGAGCTGGGCTCGCCTTCGAGGCGTGGGAAAAGAGGCTCCTGACCGCGCAGCAAACGGGCGGCCTGAACCTTGAATGGGGCGACACAGCCGTCGTGGACCGGCTGCTCGACATGTGCGCTCGGCGCGAGGGCTGGCTCGGGAACCTCCTCGCCGAGGGCCCGAAGGAGCTGGCAGAAGCCCTCGGCGGCGACGCCGCCCAGTGGGTGGTCCACACCAAAGGTGGGACGCCGGCGCAGCACGAGTGGCGGCCGATGATCGGCAACATGCTGCGCGAGCTGGTGGCCAGCGGCGGCATGAAGCCGCAGGGCGGCGGCAGCCGCGAGCCGCCGCCGGACCTGAAGTACCGCGAGAGCTGGGGGCCGCTCTCGCCAACGGAGCCGGACGGCTGGGCCTGGTCCCACATCCTCAGCGAGCAGTATCGCCAATCCTCCGGCCTGATGGGCGCGTGCTGGTTCGCCATGAACCAGATGGCGCCCGACGGGTACAAGTCCATGATCGATGCGCTGAACGCGACGACCGGCTGGGACGTGACTCTCGACGAGGCGCTCGAGGTCGGCCACCGAAGCATGATCCTTCAGAGCATCTTCGGCACCCAGCGCGGCTGGCGCGCGGAGCACGATTGGACGGACGTTGGGCCGCGCTTCCTCGAGCCGATTCCGGATGGCCAGTACAAGGGCTTCACCATCGCGAAGTTCATGCCCGGCATCATCCAGGAGTATTACCGGCTCTCTGGGCGCGACGAGATGACGGGCCGGCCGTTCCGAGAGACCCTCGAACGCCTCGGATTGGAGGAGTTCGCGGCGTGGAGCGAGCCGGAATGAGCGAGACACCCCAAGGCCCCGACCACGGCGAGCGTCGGCCCTACCCCACCCGGCGCCTTTCCGACGGGAAAGCGCGCGCCATAGTCTTCGACGCTCAAACGTGCATCGGGTGCCGGCAGTGCGTCGAGGCGTGCAAGGATTGGAACGACCTGCCCCGCGGAGACACCTACGCTATCAACCCGAGCACCTGGATCACCATGGAGCCGCCAGTCCTCGAGGGCACGGCCAGCACCTGGGGACGCAATAGCTGCATGCACTGCGAATATCCGTTGTGCGCGGCCGTCTGCCCCGTCGAGGCGATCACCAAGTACGACGAGGGGCCAGTCGTCATCGACCCCGCGGTGTGCATCGGCTGCGAGTACTGCGTCTACGCGTGTCCGTGGCACGTCATCGCCAAGTCCGAGGTCACAGGCCGCGCGACGAAGTGCACCATGTGCGTCGACCGGGTGCGCGACGATAAGCAGCCCTTCTGCGTCCAGGCGTGCCCGGTCCACGCCCTATCCTTCGGCATCGTGGACGAGATGGACGCCAGGGCGACCGAGCGCGCGGCGCAGGTGGGCGGCCACGTCTATGGCAAGAGCCAGGCCGGGGGGACGCACGTGCTCCACGTCCTCACGAAATCAGCGGCCGAGCACGGGCTGCCGGATGTGGGGACGGAGCGCTACCCCGAGCACCATATCCCCCTGGCCAAGGAGATCCGCGGGGTCCTCACCCTCACCGGCGGCCTCAGCGGCAAGATGCGCGCCGTGACCAACGCCGTCACCAAGCCCTGGCGCCTCAAGTACCGCTACTGGCATAAACCGGAGTAGCCAGGTTTGCCTCGCAGGTTGGGGAATGCGTCGTCCTGAGGGCGCAGCCCGAAGGATCTCGATTCACCGAGATGCTTCGCTGCGCTCAGCATGACAGCTCCTGAATCGCGTGCCAGGATGTACGGGATATTCGCGTGAAAGAGCTAGTTCACGTCATGGCGCCGGCCGATGCGCTGAAGCGCCTGCACGAGCGCCTCGACGGGATATTCGCGTGAAAGAGCTATTTCACGTCATGGCGCCGGCCGATGCGCTGAAGCGCCTGCACGAGCGCCTCGCGCCCCTCGACCGCGCCGAACGCATATCTGCGAGCCGGGCGCTGGGCCGCGTCCTGGCGGAAGACCTCCTCGCTCCCCACGACCTGCCCGACTTCCCGCGATCCACCATGGACGGGTTCGCCGTCCGCGCCGCCGACACCTTCGGCGCCAGCGAGGCGCTGCCCGCGTACCTCACCGTCGTCGGTGAGGTCGCGATGGGAACGGCCGCCGCGGTCCAGGTCCGTTCCGCCGAGGCCGCGCGCATCGCGACCGGGGGAATGTTGCCGCCCGGCGCCGACGCGGTCGTGATGGTGGAGCTGACGCAGGACGTCGATGAGCGGACGGTGGAGGTGCTGCGCCCTGTCGCGCCGGGCGAGAACGTGATCCAGGTCGGCGAGGACATCCGTCGCGGCTCGGCGGTCCTGCCGCGCGGCCACACCCTGCGCGCCCAGGACCTGGGGGGGCTCGCCAGCCTCGGGATCGTTGAGATCACGGTTGCGCCGCGCCTGAGCGTCGGCATCATCTCGGGCGGGGACGAGATCGTCGCGCCCGACGCGACGCCGAGCCCGGGCCAGATTCGCGACATCAACACGTCGACCCTCGCCGCGCTGGTGGAGCAGGCAGGGCACGTCCCGGTGCCCCTGGGGATCGTGCCCGACCGGTACGACGCGCTGGCGGAGGCGGCGCGGCGGGGGTTCACGGCCACCGACGTGCTGATCCTATCCGCCGGCAGCTCCGTCTCCACGCGGGACATGACGGCCGAGGTGATCGCCTCCCTCGGCACGCCGGGCGTGCTGGTGCACGGCGTGTCGCTGCGCCCCGGCAAACCGACGGTTCTCGCGGTGGCGGACGGGAAGCCGATCTTCGGTCTGCCCGGGAACCCCGTCTCCTGCATGGTGACCTTCGACCTCTTCGTCACGCCCACGCTGGCGTATCTGACCGGCGCGGGTCGGCCCGCCCGGCGCACGACGGCCGCCCGCCTGGCCCACGGCATCGCCTCGGCCGCCGGCCGCGAGGACTATGTCCAGGTCCGTCTCGAGGAGCGCGACGGCGAGCGGTGGGCGGTGCCGGTCTTCGGCAAGTCCAATCTCATCTACACCCTCGTCCACGCCGACGGCATGGTCAAAGTCGAGCTGGACGACGGCGGCCTCCCAGAGGGCGCTATCGTGCCCGTCGTGCTGTTCTAGTGGGGTGCGGTAGAACGCGCGGAAACCGTTCGTGCTGAGCCCTTCGGCTTCGCTCAGGGCAGGCCAGTCGAAGCACACCGCGCCCTTCGATAGGCTCAGGACGAACGGTCCTGCGGGATCCTCCTGAGAGGAGGCGGAGAGAGCAGGGTGGCGCGCGAGCGCAACGTGTTCCTGCGAGACGTGCCGCTGGACGACGCCCTCCAGGCGTTCTGGGACGCCCTCGCCGCGGCCGGCTGGACCCCTCCGCTCCCCGGCGAGGACGCGCCCGTCCGCGAAGCCCTTGGCCGCGTGACGGCCGCGCCCGTGTGGGCCCGCGTGTCGTCCCCCCACTACTACGCCTCGGCGATGGATGGCATCGCCGTCCGCGCCGCCGACACGATCGGCGCGTCGGAGATCGCGCCGATCCGTCTACGCATCGGCGACCAGGCGGCGTGGGTCGATACCGGCGATCCCCTACCTCCCGACTTCGACGCCGTCATCATGATCGAGCAGGTACACCGCGTCAGCGACGACGTCGTCGAGATCATGCAGCCGGTCGCGCCCTGGCAGCACGTCCGCCCGCTGGGGGAGGACATCGTCGCCACGGAGCTGGTCCTGACGGAGGGGCGGCGGCTCGGCGCCTTCGATCTCGGCGCCATCGCGGCGAGCGGCAACACGACCGTGTCGGTTCGCCGCAAGCCGGCCGTTGCGATTCTGCCGACCGGCACAGAGCTGGTGCAGCCCGGCGCCGAGCTGAGGCCCGGCGACGTGGTGGAGTTCAACTCCATCATGCTGGCGGCCCAGGTCCAGGACTGGGGCGGCACCGCGACGGTGTTGCCGCCGGAGCGGGACGACCGCGACCGGCTGCTCCGGCGCGTCGCCGACGCCCTCGACGCCTCCGACGTGGTGGTGGTCAACGCCGGCTCCTCGGCCGGCTCCGAAGACTACACGGCGGCCGTGGTCGGGGACCTCGGCACGCTCGTCGCCCACGGCGTCGCCGTCCGACCGGGACACCCCGTGGTGCTGGGCGTCTGTGGTGGGAAGCCGGTCCTCGGGATCCCGGGCTTTCCCGTCTCCGCCGTTCTGACCGCCGAGCTCTTTCTCGCCCCGGTGCTCCATCGGCTCCTTGGCGTCGCGCAGGTCGCGCGCCCGCGCATTCGGGCTTCGATGACCCGGAAGGTGCTCTCGCCCATGGGCGAGGACGAATACCTGCGCGTGAAGCTGGGCCGGGTCGGCGACCGCGTGGTGGCCACGCCGCTCCAGCGCGGCGCTGGCGTCATCACCTCCCTGGTGCGCGCGGACGCCCTGGTGCGCATCCCGCGCTTCTCGGAGGGGGTGCACGCGGGCGAGGCAGTCGAGGCCGAGGTGCTGCGCGACCCGGGGGAGGTGGAGCGCACCATCGTGGCGATCGGTAGCCACGATCTGGCTCTGGATCTGCTCTCCAGCGCCATCGCCCGGATTCGGCCCGGCGCCAGCCTCTCGTCGTCGAACGTCGGCAGCCTCGGCGGCCTCATCGCCCTCCAGCGGGGCGAGGCGCACCTCGCCGGCTCGCACCTGCTCGACGAGGAGACCGGCGAGTACAACGTGGGGTTCGTTCGGCGCTACCTCCGCGAGCGACGCGCGCTCATCGTCAATCTCGTCTATCGGGAGCAGGGGCTCATCGTGGCGCCCGGTAACCCGAAGGCGATCCACGGCCTCGCCGACCTCCTGCGCCCCGATGTACGTTATGTCAATCGTCAACGGGGGGCGGGGACCCGCGTGCTCCTCGACTACGAGCTGAAGCGGCTGGGCGCTGACCCGTCGCAGGTGCGGGGTTACGAGCGCGAGGAGTACAACCACCTGGCCGTGGCGGCCGCGGTGATGAGCGGCACCGCGGACGTCGGGCTCGGGATTCTGGCGGCCGCCCGCGCCCTCTCGATGGAGTTCATCCCCCTCCTCCGGGAGCGCTACGACCTGATCGTCCCCGCCGAGCACTACGAGGGCGAGCTGCTGGCGCCGCTCCGCGCGGTGATCGGGTCGGCGCAATTCCGGGCCGAGGTGGAGGCCCTGGGCGGATACGACGCCTCGGACATGGGCAGCGTTTTGTACGAACTGCCATAGATCTGATCTGAATGACGGTCATGCTGAGCGCAGCGAAGCATCTCCGGCCATCGAGATCCTTCGGGCTGCGCCCTCAGGATGACTGACCGACCGACGTTTGTCATGCTGAGCGCAGCGAAGCATCTCCAGCCATCGAGATCCTTCGCGCTGCGCCCTCAGGAGCGCGGAGAAGCCAACTCCACAAAGTCCGCGACCGCGGCCTTCAGCCCCGGCCGCGGCTGCAGGAGCGCCGCGCCGTCGTCACCGGTCAGCGGACTCACCAACTCCGGGCCGATCACCATCTGGCGCACGCCGCCCCCGGCCAGCACGCCCCCGGCCGCCAGAAACGCCGCGTCCGCCGGTGATAGGTCGGATCGCGTGGCCGCGGAGACCGCGCGCAACACCCGGGGCGCGGCCAGCATCCCGGACGGGCGCGCCAGCTTCGCCATCAGCGCCTCGATCACCTGCTGCTGGCGCCCCATCCGCCCGAAGTCGCTGTCCTGGTGGCGGGTCCGGGCGTAGGCGAGGGCCATCGCGCCGTTCAGGTGCTGGCGCCCGGCCGGAATCTCGATGGTGGTAATGCCGTAATCGTCCGTGGGGAAGGCCTGGTCGATGATGGTTGTTGGCACGTCGACGTCGACGCCGCCCACGTCGTCGACGATGGTCCGCAGGCCTGCCATGTCGACCAACACGTACCGGTCGACGTGGATCCCCAGCGCCGCCGCGACCGTTGTCTTTGCCTCGGCGGGCCCGCTACCGGGCCGCTCCAACTCGGCGCTGCGATACGCCGTATTGATTCGCCCCTCCCCATAGCCGGGGATCGAGACCCAGAGATCGCGGGGGACCGAGACGAGCGCCACGGGAGCGTTCGGCCGCACCACAACCAACATCATCGAATCGGTCCGCCCGGGGTCCGACCCGCGCTCGTCCGGCCGCTGGTCGGTCCCCATCATGAGGATGGTCAGCGCCCCGGGCGCCCCGGCGCCGGTCCCCGTCGAGAAGGCCGTCAGGATCGCGCCGAAGCTGAGGGCGACGCCGCAGACGAGCCCGATGAAGGCGACCTTGAGCGGCCCGATGCGCCGACGCGGCCGCTCCTCGTCGTCGTAGGCTTCGTCGAAGTCGTCGTCCGGGGGATCGGATCTCACTGGCGGAATCGGGCCTCGGGATGGGGTGATCGGGGGATTGGAGGATGCCGGCCGCCGAGAGTATACGGCCCAAGGCGCTCGGTCGCTGCCCTATCATCCTGGGTGCACCCCGACGTTGCCCCTCGGAGGTTTTGGGCTTCGTGAGCACCGGCGCGCGCGTCCCCGGCGACACCACGGGAGCGGAGCGTCGCCCAGCCGCCACGCGCTTCCTTGCCCTCGCGAATCCGGACTGCCGGCGGTACCTCGTCGGCGGCATGCTCTCGATGATGGGCGACAACGTCGAGCACGTCATCACCTACTGGATGCTCTACCAGTACTTCCACTCGCCCGCCCTCGCCGGGTTCGCGGTCATCAGCCACTGGGTGCCGTTCCTGCTTCTGTCCGTCTTCTTCGGCTCGCTAGCGGACCGGTACGATTGCCGGAAGGTCATCCAGGCGTCGCAGCTCCTCTTTATGTCCGTCTCCGCGTCGTGGGGAGCCCTGTTCTTGACCCAGCGGCTCGAGGTCTGGCACGCCATGGTGCTCCTCTCCCTCCACGGTATGGCGGCGGCCCTCTGGGCGCCGGCCGAGCAGCTCATGCTCCACGACATCGTCGGGCCGGAGACGCTCCCCAGCGCCGTGCGCCTGAACTCGACGGCGCGCAGCCTGGGGATCCTCTGCGGCCCAGCCGTCGGGTCCGCGCTGCTGCTGGGACTCGGGCCCACCTTCGGCATCTTCGCCAACGTGCTGATCTACCTCCCGCTCACAACGTGGCTGCTCACCGTTCCGTATACCGGCCACCTTCGCGAGCAGCCCGGCGCCCGCCGGCCGCGCCTCTCGCTCGTCGCCGCCGTGCGCGTGCTTCGCGACGTGGCCGACAACCCGACCATCATCGCCATGGTCGCCCTCGGTGGGGTGAGCGCCCTCTTGATCGGCGCCGCCCTCGGGCCCCAGATGCCCGAGTTCGCCCACGACCTGGGCATCGACACGGCGGGCCTCGCCTACGGCGGCTTCATCGCCGCCAACGCCGGCGGCGCGGTGCTGGGGGGCATCCTGCTCGAGGCGAGCGGCCTGCTCCGCCCGAGCGCCCGCACCGCGCTCTTCAGCACGGTCGTCTGGGGGCTGAGCATGATCGGCTTCGCGGCCACCGAAAGCTATCCGCTCTCGATCCTGCTGCTGATCCTGGCGGGCGTGGCCAGCCTCGCGTCACAGTCCATCGCGCAGACGCTCGTCCAGCTCCTGGCGCCGCCGGCCGAGCGAGGCCGCGTCATCGGCCTCTACAGCATGGCGAGCAACGGGCTGAAGGCGGGCAGCGGGGTGACGGTCGGGATCCTGGGCGGCTTCATCAGCATTCGCTGGTCGCTGGGGCTCAGCGCCCTGCTGCTGTGCTTCGTAGTCCTGGGCCTGCTGGTGCTCGTCACGCGGGCAGCGGCGGGCGAGGCTTCGGCGCGCGGGGCGGCCGCCCGGGGGAGGTGAGGGCTCGGCCTTCCCGATCATGCCGAGCGCAGCGCGGCATCTCTGTCGAGCGAGATCCCTCGGGCTTCGCCCTCGGGATGACAGTTTACTCCCTCCCCTGCCGCAGCGGGGGGGGGTGGGGGTGGGGGCCTCACGCCCTCCCTGAACCTCCACCGGTCGCGGGGGGAAGATCCAACCCCCTCCCCTGCCGCAGCGGGGGAGGGTGGGGTTGGGGGCAGCGGGGGTGGGAATCAGCGGCGCCTGCGCATTGTCGGCGCCGCCTCGTCGGGCCGCCCGCGGAGCGTCTGGTACCGCAGCGCGCGCGCCGTCAGCTCGTCGCGGGCGAACACCATGCTCACCTTCGCGCCTCGGCTATTCCACGACACCCAGTAGCCGCCCGTCATCTCCGCGATGGCGATCTCCTCCGCCGCGCGCTCGTCCAGGATCTGGCCAAGGGTGCGCAGCGACTCGACCGCGTCCGGAATCCCCTGGTCGCGGAGGGAGCGGACCGCCTCGGTGATCCCCGTGGGCGCGGACCGATGCGCGCCGCGAAGCTTCTTTCCCCACTCGCGGAGCGACGCCAGATCCGGCTCGTTGAAGTGACGCTCGTGCCGCACGCCGTCGTCTCCCAGCCACGACACCTCGACATGGTCGCCGCGGTCGACGATCCCGATGTTTCTCCCCTTCACCTGGGTGATGGAGGCGCTCAGCGCGCGAAAGGTATCAGCGTAGGTCCCGGGCTCCAGCATAGCGGTTCTTTCTCCTTGCATCATCACCACTCACGAACCTCCTTCCTGCACGTCGTTCGCGGCCTCGAAGCGGAACCCCGCCCCGATCACCTGGATGCAGGCGTCGACGACCGACGCGTCGAAGGCGACCCCACGCTGACTCCTAATCACCTCCAGGCCGCGGTCCATGCCCAGCGCGGGCCGATAGGGACGGAATGTACCGATCGCCTCCACCACGTCCGCCACGGCCAGGATGCGCGCCTCCAGGCAGATTGCCTCGCCGCGCAGGCCGTTCGGGTAGCCGGACCCGTCCAGCCGCTCGTGGTGCTGGAGCACCATCTCGGCGATGGGCCAGGGGAACTGCACGTCCTTCACGATGTCGTAACCGGCCTGGGCGTGGGTCTTGATCAGCTCGAACTCGACGGGCGTGAGGGTGCCGGGGCGATTGAGGATCTCGGACGGCACGTAGACCTTGCCGATGTCGTGGATGAGCGCGCCGAAGCGGATCCCCTCGACCCGGTCGTCCGGGAGGCCAAGCCCGCGGCCAATGGCCGCGGCCAGGCTCGCCACCCGGCGCTGGTGGCCCGCCGTATACGGGTCCCGGAGCTCCAGCGCCCCGGCGAGCGCGGCCACGGTCGCTTCGATCGTCGCGCGGATCTTTTGCAGCGCCTCCAGCTCGCGGCGCTGGGTCTCCGTGTGCGCGGCGCGCTCGCGCAGCCCGAGGATCCCGAACGCCAGGTCATTGGCCAGCTCCTCGAGGAGCTGGCGCTCATCGTGATCGAACGCGTCCGGCTGCGCCGCGTAGATATTGAGCACGCCGAACACGTCCTCTCCGTCCTTGAGCGGGATTGCGATGACGGACATGTACCCTCGTTTGCGCGCCTCCTTCATCCATCGCGTCACCGGCCTGCGGTCGAGCTGCTGCACGACGGCGACCTCGCCGGTCCGGACCGCGGCGGCGATCGGCCGTCCGCCCGTCCTGCCGCCGCCCACGACCGGCGGAGCATCTTCGAGGTACGTGGCGTCCTGCCCGGCCCACGCGATCGGCCGGATCATTCGCGCCCCGTGGCGCTCGACGTACCCGACCCAGGCAAAGCGGTAGCCGCCCTCCTCGACGACGGCTCGGCAGATCCCTCGCACCAGATCGATCTCGGTGGACGCATGGATCAGCTCGTCATTGCCTCGGCTGAGGGTGCGCAGCGCGCGGTTTTTGGAGGCGAGAGCCTCCTCGTCACGCTTGCGGTCGGTGATATCGGTCAGCGCGGCCAGGGCGCCGACGTAGTGTCCATGGGCATCGAACAGCGGGCTCGCGGAGACGATCGCCCAGACGATCCCGCCGTTCTTGTGGAGCAGGTCGACCTCGATGCGCTCGGCGACACCCATGTGCCGCCGAGCCATCGCCTCATTCAGCGGAGCCCCCCGCCGAGTGGGTCCGATGAAGTCGGCGAGCGGGCGGCCCAGCATCTCCTCCGGCGCGTAGCCCAGCATCGCGGCCATGCGGTCGTTCACGAACACCATGCGGTCCTCGGCGTCGATCTGGCTGATCCCCTCCTGGACCGACGTGACGATGCGTCGATACTGCGCCTCGCTTTCCGCGAGCGCGATTTCGGCAGTGCGCCGCTCGGTGATGTCGTGATAGTTCAGCACAACGGCGCGCACGGCGGATTCGTCGCTCAGGACCGTCCCGGAGCCCTCGAGCCAGCGATACTCGCCGCTCCGGTGCCGCACTCGAAAGGTCTCGACGCGTGGCGACGCGGGATTGCGCAAGAGGTCTGCGAGGCCAGCTCTGGCGCGCTCGACGTCGTCGGGATGGACCCAATCGAGGATGTTGCGACCGAGGACCTCGTCCGCCTGGTAGCCGAACAACCGAAGCACGGACGGGGCGACGTATGTCATCACGCCGTTGTCGTCTACGATGGCGATGAAATCGGAGCCCTGCTCGATGAGGGAGCGGAAGCGCTTCTCACTGGACTTGAGCTCCGCGAGCGCCGAGCGTGCTTCGGCGCGCAGGCGCGCCTCCTCCATCGCGTGCCGGATGGCGTGGCTGAGACGGGCCGGTCGGTCCTTCAGGATGAAGTCCGCCGCGCCGACCCGCAACAGCTCGGCGGCCACCTCGTCGGTAATGGTTCCCGACACGACAATGGAGGGGGGCTCCGGCCGCCACTGGCGCACCAGCCGAACGGCGTCCGCCCCGTTGAAGCGCGGGAGCGTATAGTCGACAAGCACGACGTCCCATGCCCGCTCGGCGTGGGCCCTTTCCAGGGCCTCCGGCGTCTCGACCCGCCGGTGCTTCACGGGCCCCAGCTCCCGCCGGAGCTGCCGCGCGATGATCTCGGCGTCGTCGGGATTGTCCTCGACGAAGAGGACGTGCAAGGTCCGGTCAGTCATGGTGGTTCTCATTCCCCGGCTCCAACGTGAACCAGAACGTGGCGCCCTTTCCGGGCGCGGCTTCGGCCCAGACGCGCCCGCCGTGGCGGCGGACAATGCGCTGGACCGCCGCGAGTCCAACGCCGTTGCCCTCGAACTCGTCGACGCTGTGCAAGCGCTGGAACGCGCCGAACAGGTTCGCCGTGTGGGCCATGTCGAAGCCGACACCGTTGTCGCGCACGAAGTAGGCCGTCGCTCCATCTGCCTGATGCGAGCCGAAGGCGATCGCCGGCGCGGTGATCGGGCGCGTGAACTTCCACGCGTTTCCCAGGAGGTGCGCGAGCGCTGTCCGCAGGAGCGCCGGGTCGCCTCGGGCCATCACCCCTTTGGCGATGGTGACGCGAACGGCGCGGTCCGGCGCCTCGGCCTGGAGCTGGCGCGCGACTGTGTCGGCAATGGCGCTCAGGTCGACCGCTTCCCGACGAAGCTCGACTCTGCCGAGTCGGAGCAGGGTCAGGACGCCCTCGATGAGCTGGCCCATCCGCAGGCTCGCTGCGCGGATTCGGCTCAGGTCGCCCCGGGCTTGCTCGTCGAGCTGAGCGCCATGCTCGGCCACCAGCTCGTGGCTGAAGCCGTAGATGGCGCGGAGGGGCGCGCGCAGCTCGTGGGCGACCGCGTAGCTGAAGTCCTCCATCTCGCGGTTCGCCGCCTCGAGGGCGCGCGACCGCTCCTGGAGTGATTCCGCCATGGCGTCGAAGGCGCGGCCGAGCTGGCCGATCTCGTCTTGCTGGGTGAAGCGTACGCGAACGGCGAGGTCGCCGGCCGCCACGCGGCGCGCCGCATCGCGCAAGCGAAGGACCGGATGGCTGATCCGGAGCGACACGACGATCCCTGCCGCTCCGGCGAGAACGATCGCCACCGCGGCGAAGGCGGCCGCCTCCCACCCGCGCCGGGTGATCGGGGCCATGGCCTGGTCGGCCGGCTGCCAAGTCACCACGGACCACGGTAGGCCGGGAATGGGATTAAAGGCAAGGAGCAATTCGTTGCCGTCAGGACTGCGGAACTGCTCCGTTCCCGCGGCTCCTGCAAGGATCTGCGAGAGCGCGCCAGGGCCAAGATTCGGTCGATCGAGGAGCCTGGAGGGGTCCGTGTGCGCGATGTTCGTTCCGCCCTCGCGCCGGTCGACGACGGAGATGCGCAGCAGGCTGTCGGGATTGACCCTGGCCAGGGCCTCGGAGAGACGTGCCACGGAGATCGACCCCATCAGGACCGCGCGCATCGTTCCTTCCGTATCGACGACCGGCACCGCGTACGGGACGACGGGGAGGCTGGTGATCCGGGACACGATCGGCCGACCGACGAAGGGCTCCTTCGTTCGCGCGATTTCCTGGAAGTAGTCTCGGTCAGCCGCGGAGACGCCCACGGCCGCCGGGTCGGCGAGCCCTGTAGCGCGTGAGACCCCATCGAGGTCGAACAGGGTGATGGCCGCGAGGGGGGTGTAGCTGTGGAGGAAGACTGCGAGGTCGGGCGATGCCGACTCAGGCGTGTCCGACGTAGCCGCTTCGACCAGGCGAGCCTCGCGCGCCAGTCCGTCTACTGCCATCTGCGCGCCGGCAACGTAGATGGACGCAAACTCCGCGGTGAGGCTGGCCGTGGCAAGCTGCTCGCTCAGGACATCGTCGCGCAGCGCCTGGCTGCTGCGCACAATGAACAGGGCGGCGATGCCCGCGCCGGTGAGCAGCGCGACACCAATGGTCACGGCCGCAAGCTGGAGGCGCAAGCCCCAGGGCGGTTTCGACATCGGCGGCCCCTGCACAGCCATTCCGCCCTACGCGGCCGTCGCCGGCGGCGGCTCGTTCAACACCAGCCAGTAAAGACTGAGCTGTTGCACGGCCTCGGCGAACTGCTGGAAGTCAACGGGCTTTCGAATGTAGCTGTTCGCTCCCAGGTCGTAACCGGCAACGAGGTCGCGCTCCTCGTCCGACGAGGTGAGAATCACGACTGGGAGCGTGCGCGTGCGCGGGTCTGACCGGATCCGACGGAGCACCTCCAGCCCGTGGATCTTCGGAAGTTTCAAATCCAGCAGGACGAGCTGGATATCGGCGATTGGCCTCGCGCCATCCCCGAAAATGCAGTCCAGCGCCTCCTGGCCGTCCCGCGCGACGACCAGCTCATTGATCACTCGGCTCTTTTTGAACGCTCGCCGCGTCAGCTCCTCATCGTCGGGATTGTCTTCAACCAACAGCACCGGTTGATCTGGCATCTGTGCCACTCCTTTCGATTTCCGGCGCGCGAGCGTCCTCCCGCGCCGGGACTGTGAACCAGAACGTCGCGCCCTTTCCAACCTCGCCCTCGCCCCAGACGCGGCCGCCGTGGCGGTGGATGATGCGCTGGACTGTGGCGAGGCCGATTCCGTTGCCCTCGAACTCCTCCTTGGTGTGGAGACGCTGAAATGCGCCGAATAGCTTGTCCGCAAACGCCATGTCGAACCCGGCGCCGTTGTCCCGGACAAAGAACGCGGGGCAGCCTCCGATCTCGGCCGCGCCCACCTCGATCTGGGCATGCGCGACGTTTCGGCTGAACTTCCAGGCATTCCCGAGCAGGTTCTCCATTGCAGCCCGGATCAGCGACTGGTCAGCAAATGCGAGCAGCCCGTCCGCGATCTCGAACGTCACCGGGCGTTCGGGCTGGGTCGCGCGCAGCTCGTCGGCGACGGCGCGCGCCATGGCGCTCAGATCGACTTCCTCGATGCGCAGCTCCCCGCGGGTGAGGCGCGACAGCTTCAGCAGGTCGTCGATGAGATCGGCCATGCGCTCGACCGCCGCGCGCACTCGACGCACGTAGCCCTTGCCGACCTCATCGAGCCGATCCGCGGCGTCCTCCATAAGAGCCATGCTGAACCCGTCGATCGCGCGAAGGGGGGCGCGAAGGTCGTGCGATACGGCGTAGGTGAATGCCTCCAGTTCCTTGTTCGTCGCTTCCAGCTGCGACGTCCGCTCCTGCACGCGCTCCTCCAGCTCGGCGTTGAGGCGCTCGAGCGTCAACTCGCTGCGTCGAAGCTCCTCCTCCATGCGCTTCTGCTCGGTCACATCGCGCGCCACGGCGAAGATTCCGCGCTGCCGCCCGTCAGGCTGCTCGTACACTGCGGCATTGAAGGAGACGAGCGCCTCGCGCCCGTCGCGCGCGCGGAGGACGAGCACGTAGTCGTGCACGGCGCCGGATCGGAAGGTTTCCGCGACGCCGGCGGCCGCCGCCGGAGGGTCGGTGAAGTACTGATCGAACCGGCTGCCAATAAGCTGTTCGCGTGGAACGCCGGTGATGCGCTCCATTTGCTGGTTCACGTCCGTGATGGCTCCGTCCTCGGACACCGTGATCATCGGGTCGAGAGACGCCTCGATGAGGCCTCGGGTGTAGGCGTGCGCCCGGCGAAGCTGCGCCTCCAGCGCCCGCTGGTCCGAGATATCCCGCGCCGCCGCGAACACCCCCTGCAGCCGGCCGTTCGCATCGCGGAACGTGGCGGCGTTGCAGGAGACCGCTATCTCCTTCCCATCCTTCGCCCGCATCACCAGCTCGTAGTTCGCCACTCGGTCCTCGGCGAGCACCTGCCGAATCCCATCCTCCGCCCGCTCCGGGTCCGTGAAGTAGCGCTTCATCGGCGTGCCGATCAGCTCTTCCCGCTGAAAGCCGGTCATCGCGCACATCTGCCGGTTCACGTCGGTAATGACGCCCAGGGGATCCGTGGCCATCAGCGCATCGATGTTCGCCTCCACCAGCCCGCGGGTGTACGCCTGCTGCTCCCGGAGCTCCTCGGTGGCCCGCACCTCGCCGGAAATGTCTTTGGACATCAACAGGAAGCCGATGGGCCTGCCCGAGGCATCGCGGCGCGGCGTGACCACGACCCGGGCATCGAAGCGCGTGCCGTTCTTCCGGACGCGCTTGACGACCCCCTCCCATTTACCATGGTCGAGAGCCGCTTGAAGGATGTGGGCTGGGACACCCTTGGCCACATCGTCGGGCGTATGGAGCACATCGGAGTTGACCCGACCGACGACTTCGCCGGCCTCGTAGCCGTAGAGGCGGCGAGCGCCCTCGTTCCACAGGACGATGCGCCCGTTCAGATCCTTGCCGATGATCGAATACTCAGTCGACGATTCGATGACGCTGGTGACGAAGTCGAGCGCCTCCCGAGGGTCGGCTGAGCTGTCGAAAAGGTTCGAGGTCACGGGCTTCCTCCTCGGTGCGCCGGAAAGGACTTCTGAGACGGGAAACGCTACATCTCTAGATGTCACAAGAGTTCCATTTCCGTAACGAATCTGTGATCACCTTCTGGGTAGTTTTCATCCAGTCCTTTAGCATGGTCAGTGTTGCACCCTGCGGCACGGGCGGGCAGCGCGAACGGAACGTCGGCTGCCCACCATGAGTAATCGGACGGCGCGCGGCGGCGGTCAGGGGGTTTCAGATGGAAGGACCGGGGTGCTCGTCGGTCCGCTAGTGGGGCCCGGAGTCGGCGTTGAAATGCGGTAGGGAAACGGCGTGTTCGTCGGATCGGGCACGGCCATCGCCTCGATCATCCGAATTCCGGCGTGGAATCGCGCGTAGAGGCCCAGGACCCCGGGAGCGAAGGTGACCAACACGAACAGGGCCACGCACAGAACGGCGCTCAGGATCAGCGCATACTCGGTGATATCCTGGCCGGCCTCGCGCCGCGCACGCCATGCGACGGCGGCAGCGTGATGGACGAGCTGGCACGACCTCGTCAGAGCGCGCCGTCGCCGCGGCTGCTGGGGCAGTTCACGGCCATCGAGATGTCGGCGGCGCATGCGGTTCCCGCTGCGGTGAGTTCCGGCCAGCCAGGCACGGTCTGGCCGGAGGCCCCGGTCCCGCGATCGAGCCTCGCCTCAAGTTTCGGCGGCCGAGGCGCGAAGAGGAACGCGCCGGCGGGTGGTTTCGCGGCCTACCCGCGCGCACTCACACGGCCGCGCGCGGCTGAGGTCGGCAATCGGTCATGCCGAGCGCGGCGAGGCGCCGCCGCCCCGGTCATGCCGAGCGCAGCGAGGCATCTCGCGCGGGAGAGATCCCTCGGGCTTTGCCCTCGGGATGACAGACCGGCCGTTGGGCGCCCGCGGGATGACAGACCGGCCGTTGGGCGTGCCGAGCGCGGCGCCGCCGCCCGGGTCATGCCGAGCGCAGCGAGGCGCCGCCGCCCCGGTCATGCCGAGCGCAGCGAGGCGCCGCCGCCCGGGTCATGCCGAGCGCAGCGAGGCATCTCGCGCGGGAGAGATCCCTCGGGCTTTGCCCGCGGGATGACAGGCCGGCCGTTGGGCGCCCGCGGGATGACAGGCCGGCCGTTGGCCGTGCCGAGCGCGGCGAGGCGCCGCCGCCCCGGTCATGCCGAGCGCAGCGAGGCGCCGCCGCCCCCGGTCATGCCGAGCGCAGCGAGGCATCTCGCGCGGGAGAGATCC